>NZ_BAAADB010000031.1 GCF_039522025.1 Deinococcus depolymerans
CCTCCAGCGCACACCGGCGATGGCGATTGGGCTGACCGATCGCGTTTGGACGCTGCGAGCGTGGCTGTCACGGCCTCAAGGCGTTCCCTGTCGGGCATAGTTCCAGCCAACTACCGAGCGAAGCGAGTAGGAGAAAACCGGGTTCCGGACGTGGAGTTGACAGAGCGGTGGTGTTCCGATCTGTGAACGAAACAAACGGAATCCGTATGAGACGGACTCGGAGAGCTGCCCCGCAGAGCAGGAGAGAAACGTCCCTCCGGACGTGGAGCCGGCAATCCGGTGAAGTTCCGGATTGTCAGCGAAACAAACGGCAGTCCGTATGATCCGGTAAACCCTGCTGCGCGTCACGGCGCCCGGCGCTCCGGAACCGGTATGCTGCTGCGCCCGGGGTGGTCCGGCAGGGCGGTAAGGAACAGGGAGGCACGGTGGGGTCCAGAACGCGCGCAACACAGGACAACTTGACGGGCGGCGCAGCGGAGCGCGGGGGGCCCGAGCGGGTCACGGACCGCCTGATCGCGGATCGGCGCGTGCGGGCCGTCGCGCACGCCGGCAGTCACGGCACGGAGTTCGCGTGGGCGGGCAGCCTGCCGACCCTGGTGGCCTTCGAGCGGGGCGTGACGGAAGCGCACGCGGACACGCGGGCCGGCGTGACGACCGAGCGGTTCCCGTTCGAGAAACTTGAGGCGTGGCGGGACTGGGAGGTCGCGCGCACCGAGGCGCCGCTGGCGCTGCTGGCGACCAGCCGCGTCGTGTACGATCCGACCGGGGGGTACAGCCGTATTCAGCGGACGCTGTGGAACCTCAGTGAGTCGCAGCGGGCCGCGCACCGCGCCGAACTGCTGAACCTGGCGGACAGCCGGTTGCGGGCGGCGCAGGCGGCGTACACCGGTCCCGGTCACGGCGTGCAGGAGCAGCTGCTGGCGCTGGCGGACGCCCGCAGCGTCGCGCTGGACGCGCTGTACCCGGCGCTGCTGACCTGGCTGCACCTGTGGCCGGAATTCGAGATTCGCCTGCCGCACGCGTGGCGGGCCTCGGCGGGGCTGCGCTTCCCGAAGGCCGTGTACCGCCTCGAAGCCCTGTACGGGTTCGGCGGTGAGGAGGAGGCCCGGCGGGTGCTGCTCGCCACGCGCGGTCTGGGGCTGGTCGAGCAGGAACGCCGTGCCCGCGCGGCCTTCCAGGCCGGGTACTACGACGGCGCGGTGCGCTACCTGCGCGACGAGGCGGCCCGCACGCACCGCGCCGACCTGAGCGGCTGGATGCACCTGACGCCCGCCCGGCGCGAGAAGCTGGGCACGCTGCTCGGCGTGACGCGCGCGCCGCTGGGTCCGGCCGCGCTGAACCTCGCGCAGGAACTGCTGGAAGCGGTGCGCGAAGGGGAGTAACGGTTGCCGGGGGGTGGCTGATGGAGGAGCTCATACGGACTCCGATTGAATGGCTTACAAAGCCATTCAATCCGAGCGGATGCGACTCGGAGAGCTGCTGCGCAGAGAAGGAGCAAAACGGGTTCCGGACGTGGAGTTGACAGATCGGTGGTGTTCCGATCTGTGAACGAAACAAACGGATCATGCGGGCTGCCGTCTGGTTCGCCCGCCAGCCGCCAACGTGCCGGGTGGTCCGGGTGGTCAAGGCCACGCCCGGAGGGGCGGGGCTCTCCTGCTCGCTCTGCGGCGCCGCTCTGCGGGTCCGTCCGGGTAGACGTGTTGTGCAGCCCTTTCCAGCGGAGTCGGTATCTGCCCAGGGAGCAGGGCGAGCCATTCAATCGGCTCGCCCTGCTCCTGTGTGTGGGGGTTATGCGCTGGGCGTGTCGGTGTCGAGCACCTTGGCGCTGCGGACGGTGATGGCGCGTTTCTGGGCGGCCTCGCTGCGGGGCACGCGGATGGTCAGGGTGCCGTGGTCGAAGTCGGCCTCGACCTTGCCGAGGTCGTACTTGGCGGGCACGCTGAAGGTGCGGGCCAGGGTGCCGTAGGCGCGTTCGACGCGGTGGGCGGTGCGGCCGTCGCGGCGGTCGTAGCTGCGGGTGGCCTGCACGGTCAGGGTCTGGTTCTCGGCTTCGACCTGGATCTGGTCGGGGTGGATGCCGGGCAGGTCGAGGGTGAGTTCCAGGCCCTGGTCGTCCTCGTGGACGTCGACGGGCGGGGCGATGCGGGTGGGGGCGCTGGCGCTCTGGCCGAAGGCGCGGTCCATGCGCTGGGTCAGTTCCTCGATTTCACGGAAGGGATCGAATCGCATCATGGTGGGTTCCTCCTGTGGGTGGGAGCGCGGGTGCCGGGGCCGCCGGATCACTCCGAACATCTGAGTGCCCTGCGCTCAACTGCAGTCATAGTAAAACCTGAGTGCAATCGTGTCAAGTTTAGTGCGTCTTGAATCGGCGTTCAGAACTGGACACCCCTCCCCCGCCCCGGCACACCGCCCCGCCCGCGGTGTTACACTTCGTCAGGCCGCGCACGGCAGCCCATCTGCCCGCGCCCCGGCAACCCCAACCCAACCCGTCCCTTTCCCGGCAGTCCCGTGAGGCTGCACCCGCCCCGTGAGGCAGGAGAAGGAGCACCATGTCCACACCCACGCACCGTCAGCCCACGCTGAACGGCCCTTTTTTTATGCCCCGCCCCGCCCCGGTGAGCGCATGACCCCCAAGGCCATCATCCTGACGCCCGACGAGGTCCGCCGCGCCCTGACCCGCATCGCGCACGAGATCATCGAACGCAACAAGGGCGCCGAGAACCTCGCCCTGATCGGCGTACATACCCGCGGCATCCCCCTGGCCCGCCGCCTCGCCGAGAAGCTCAGCGCCCTCGAAGGCGTGGACGTCCCCACCGGCATGCTGGACATCACCCTGTACCGCGACGACCTCAGCGAGGTCGCCCAGCAGCCCATCATCCGCGAGACACAGGTCCCCTTCGACCTGCGCGACCGCCGCGTGATCCTCGTGGACGACGTGCTGTACACCGGCCGCACCGTCCGCGCCGCGCTGGACGCCCTGATCGACCTCGGCCGCCCCGCCGGGATCCAGCTGGCCGTCCTCGTGGACCGCGGGCACCGTGAACTCCCGATCCGCGCGGACTACGTGGGCAAGAACCTCCCCACCGCCGCCAGCGAGGTCGTGAAGGTCAAACTCCAGGAAACCGACGACGTGGACAGCGTCGAACTGTGGGACATGGAGGCGCTGCGATGAACGCCCCCACCAGCATGGGCGCCCGCCCACCCCACCTCCTGGACTTCCAGGACTGGACGCCCGAACGTCTGAAGGCCATCCTCGACAACGCCGACACCATGCTTCAGGTCCTCGACCGGCCCGTGAAGAAGGTCCCGGCCCTCCAGGGCCTGACGGTCTGCAACGCGTTCTTCGAGAACTCCACCCGCACCCGCACCTCCTTTGAACTGGCCGCCCGGCGCATGAGCGCCGACGTCCTCACGTTCGCAGCCGGGGCCAGCAGCGTCAGCAAGGGCGAAAGTCTGCGCGACACGCTGGAAGTCCTGACCTCCTACAAGGTCGACGCTTACATCGTCCGCCACCACGCCGCCGGCGCCGCGCATCTGGTGGCGCGCTACAGCGGCAAACCCGTCATCAACGCCGGGGACGGCCGCCGCGCCCACCCCACCCAGGCGCTGCTCGACGCGTACACCATCCGACAGGAATACGGCAGCCTGGAAGGCAAGAAGGTCGCCATCCTCGGCGACGTCCGCCACAGCCGCGTGGCGCGCAGCAACGCCGAACTGCTGCCCAAACTGGGCGCGCAGGTCGTCCTGTGCGGCCCCGCCACCCTCCTCCCCCCCGGCCTCGCCCGCATGCCCGGCGTGACCCTCACCACCGACCCCAAGGAAGCCGTGCGCGGCGCCCACGCCGTCATGGCCCTGCGCCTCCAGCGCGAACGCATGAGCGGCGGGTTCCTCGGCAGCCTCCAGGAATACGCCGACACCTACCAGGTGAACGACACCCTGCTGGGGGAAGCCGAGAGCGGCGCGATCGTCCTGCACCCCGGCCCCATGAACCGCGACCTGGAAATCAGCAGTGACGCCGCCGACGGCCCCCAGAGCCGCATCCTGAAACAGGTCGAGAACGGACAGGCCATCCGCATGAGCGTCCTGTACCACCTGCTCGTCGGACGGAACTGAAGGACGAGGGAACAGACATGATCACGATTACGAATATCAAGCGCGTCGGGTCGGAGAAGACCGAGAGCGTCACCATCGAGGGCGGCCTGATCAAGGGCTGGAACATTCCGGAAGAAGGGCAGGTCATTGACGGGCAGGGCGGCACGGTCGCGCCCGCGCTGATCGAGCTGCACGCGCACCTGCGCGAGCCGGGGCAGACGGAGAAGGAAGACCTGAGCAGTGGGCTGGCGGCGGCGGCGGCCGGTGGGTACGGCACGGTGGTCAGCATGCCGAACACCAGCCCGGTCGTGGACGACCCGGCGATCGTGCGCAGCCTGATCGAGAAAGCCAATAGCCTGGGCTTCGCACGCCTGCGTCCGGCGGCGGCGCTGACGAAGGGGCAGAAGGGTGAAGAACTGGCCGAACTGACCTACCTGAAGGAGGCGGGGGCGGCGATGTTCACGGATGACGGGCGCACGAACGAGAACGCCCGGACGCTGCGCCTGGGGCTGGAGACGGCCGGGAGTCTGGGCATGGTGATCAGCGTGCACGCCGAGGACGCCAGCCTGCGCGCGGACGGCGTGATGAACGAGGGGCCGGTCAGCGAGGCGCTGGGCCTGCCGGGCAACCCGGCGGCGGCCGAGGCGGCGCGCGTGGCGCGGGATATCGAGATCGTGGCGGGCCTGCACGCGCAGGGCGTTCCGGCGCGGCTGCACATCCAGCACCTGAGCACCGCGCGGGCGCTGGATCTGGTGCGGGCGGCGAAGGCGCAGGGCCTCCCGGTGACGTGTGAGGTCTGCCCGCACCACCTGACGCTGACGGACGAGGCGCTGCGTTCTTTTGACGCGATCTTCAAGGTCGCGCCGCCCCTGCGCACGCAGGCGGACGCCGATCATCTGCTGGAGGGGCTGCGGGACGGCAGCGTGGACTGCCTCGCCACCGATCACGCGCCGCACACCCGAGCGGAGAAGGAACGCGACCTGCTGGACGCGCCCAGCGGCATCGCGTACATCGAACTGGCGTTCCCGCTGATGTACACCCGCTTCGGCGAGACGCTGGGCCTGGACCGCATCCTGGACCTGATGACCGCCGCGCCCGCCCGCGTGATGGGCTGGACGGAACCCACCCTGGACGCGGGCGCGAAGGCCGATCTGGTCGTCCTCGACCTGACCACCGAACGCCCCGTGAACCCCGCCGAATTCAGGAGCAAGGCGAAATTCACGCCCTGGGCGGGCGAGACCCTGAAGGGCTGGCCCGTGCTGACGGTCGTGGACGGCCGGGTCGCGTACCAGCGGTAAGAGGCAACAGGAAGAGGGGCGCCGGGATGACCACCCAGCGCCCCTTTCCGTTCAGCGGTCCAGGCGGAAGATGCGCAGGTCGTCGTTCTCCTCACCCTGGATCAGGTCCGTGAGGAGGCGGGCGGCCTGCACACTGTACGTGATGCCGTTCCCGCCGTACCCGAGCGCGAACAGCAGGCGGTCGCCCTTCTGCCGGGGGCCGATGTACGCGAGGCCGTCCTTGGTCTCGCCGAAGGTGCCGGCCCAGGCGAAGGCCGTCTCGGCCTGCAGGTGCGGCAGGAGCTTCCCGAGCTTGCGTTCGAGCCGGCGTTGCTTGCCGTTCAGGGCGCGTTCGCGGCGGGCGGGATTGTGGTGGTCGTCGTCCTCGCCGCCGATGACGACGCGGCCGTCCCCGGTGGTGCGGGCGTACAGGTACGGCCGGGCTGTCTCCCAGATCAGGCAGCCGGTGGGCCACAGCTCCCCGTCGGTCTGCTCGATGGGTTCGGTGGCGAGCGCATAGGAGTTCTTCAGCTGCGCGAGGCGTTTCCCGAGGAACTTCTCGGCCTCGTACCCGGTGGCGACCACGACCCAGCGGGCCTGGATCTTCGCGTTCCGGTCGGTGTGCGCGGTGAATTGATCCCGGTGCTCGTCCAGGCGGGTGACTTCCGTGCGGTCGTACACCCGCGCGCCCCGGCCATGCGCGCGTTGCAGGAGGTGCTGCGCGAGGCGGTACGGGTCGACCTCGCCGCCGTCGGGGCTGAACAGCGCGGCGGGCGCGGTGATCCCGAACCGGGCCTTCAGGCTGCGGGCGTCGAGGTGTTCGACGTTCAGGCCGGCGCGGGTGCGGGCGGCGTGCTCCTGCGCGAGCATGCGGGCGTCGCGGCGGTTGCTGGCGTAGTACAGGCTGCCGCGCTCGTGGAAGCCGCAGTCGTCGGGCAGTTCGGCGGTCAGGTCGCGGACCAGGTCGATGGCGTCGCGGCACAGGTGGTAGGCGCGTTCCGCGTCGGCCTGCCCGGTCATGGGGATCAGGTCCACGAGGTTCGTGTCGATCTCGTACTGCAGCAGGGCGGTGCTGGCGCTGGTGCTGCCGAACGCGGCGTCGCGCAGGTCGGTCACGACGACGTCCAGCCCGGCGGCACTGAGCGAGTCGGCGAGCAGCGCACCCGTGATGCCCGCCCCGATGACGAGCACGTCGGCGGTCTCGTCGCCGCCCAGGGGCGGGTAGGTGTGCATGAGGCCGTTCGTGAGGGGCCAGAAGGCGCGTCCGCTGCGGAGATCCATACCCCTGATTCTGGGGAGGTGCGGCGGGGGGCGGGTGGGCGCGCGGCTACGGTTCCCCGCACGGGACGTTCAGGGTTCGTTGGGGAAGTTCAGGTGGGGGGAAGTTCAGGTTGGGGGAAGTCCAGGCTGGGTCTCCGGGACACGGTGGGCGGCCGCTGCGGCCGGAGGGCGCGCCCCGGCGTGCGGCAGGCCGTCCAGCCGGCACGGGTCGCGCCGGGCCCCTGCCGGGAAGGCGTGGCGCTGGGGGACGGCGGTCAGAAGAAGCGGCGTTTGCCGGGTTTCCCGACGGCCCGCTGTGCGCCGCTCAGGAGCGAGTCGATCAGGCGGTCGCGTTTGCGGGCGCGGGTGTACCGGGCGCGTTTCTTCTGGGCGTTGCGGGCCGTGACGAGCAGTTCCAGAACGATGGGGGCGGCGGCGAGGATCAGGCCCAGCCTGCCGGATTTGCCTTTCACGCGGGTGCGGTTCTTCATGCCACCCATTACGACATGCAGGGCAGGAAAGTTGCTGAGGGGAAACTCAGATTCCTTCGGGAATGGTGGTGGCACGCCGGGCCGTCCGCCTGCTGTCCGCGCGGCCCGGCCACCCGGACAGCAGGCGGACGGCGCCGGGCAGACGGCGGGGCGACTCAGGCGCTAGGCTGGGGCATGACCGCAACAGGTGACCGGGTGGAGGAACTTCGTGGGCAGCTCGTGGCGTGGCGCCGGCACCTGCACATGCATCCCGAGGTCGGCTTCGAGGAACACGCGACCGCCGCGTACATCGAGGCCGAGCTGAAGAAGATGCCGGGCCTCAGCGTGTCGCGTCCCACCGGGACGAGCGTGCTGGCGGTCCTGAAGGGCGGGCGGCCGGGACGCACCGCGCTGCTGCGCGCCGACATCGACGCGCTGCCCATCCACGAGGAGAACACCTTCGAGTTCGCCTCGACCCGGCCCGGCGTGATGCACGCCTGCGGGCACGACGGGCACACCGCGATCCTGCTGGGCGTGGCGCAGCTGCTGTCCGCCGACGCGGGCAACGTGCCGGGCGAGATCCGAATGATCTTCCAGCACGCCGAGGAGATCGGCCCCGGCGGCGCCGAGGAACTGGTCATGAACACCCCCCTGATGGACGGCGTGGACGTCGTCACGGGCCTGCACCTGAACAGCCAGCTGCCGGCCGGGGTGGTGGCCGTCAAGCCCGGGGCGTTCATGGCCGCGCCGGACATGCTGGAACTCACGATCCGCGGGCGGGGCGGGCACGGCGCGCACCCGGAGGAAGCCGTGGACCCCATCGCGGTGGGCGCGCAGGTCGTCACGAACCTCCAGCATGTCGTGAGCCGCATGGTGGCCGCGCAGGACGCGCTGGTGGTCAGCGTCACGAAGTTCACGAGCGGCACCACGCACAACGTCATTCCCGACACGGCCGAACTGATGGGCACGGTCCGCACCTTCGACCCGGCGCTGCGCGAGCGGGCGCCGCAGCTGATCGAGCGGGTGGTCAGGGGCATCTGTGACGCGCACGGCGCGACGTACGAACTGAAGTACGAGTTCGGGTACCGCCCGCTGATCAACACCGACTGGGTGGCGGCGCAACTGAAAGACATCGCGCTGGACGTGGTGGGGCCGGACCTGTACCGGGACGCGCGCCCCACCATGGGCGGCGAGGACTTCAGCGCGTACCTGGAAAAAGCCCCGGGCGCGTACTTCAACGTCGGCTCGGGCAGTGACGCTCAGGACAGCCGCTGGCCGCACCACCACCCGCGCTTCACGATCGACGAGACCAGCCTGGAAACCGGGGTGCGGATGCTGCACGCCGCCGCGCTGCGCCTGACCGTTCCGGAGTGACCGTGCTGCCCGAGACGGTCGCCCGCCAGATCATCGCCGACCACCAGCGCCACCCGCGTCACACCGGGCCGCTGAGCGGCGTCCAGGGGGTCACGCTGGACAACCCGGGCTGCGGGGATCAGGTGACCGTCTGGGCCGACGTGCAGGAGGGCCGGATCGCGGGCCTGACCTTCACGGGGCAGGGCTGCGCGATCAGTCAGAGCAGCGCCAGCCTGATGACCGTCGCCCTGACCGGGAAGACCGTACCCGAGGCCCACGCCCTGGCCGGGCAGTTCCGCGCGATGGTCATGGGCGAGGCGCCGGGCGACCCGCAACTGGGCGACCTGCTGGCCCTCTCGGGCGTCAGCCGCCTGCACGCGCGGCGCAAGTGCGCGCTGCTGGCGTGGCGGGCGCTGGAGCGGACGCTCGGCACCAGCAGCGCGCCCGCCTGACCGCGGGTTCGGACTCCGCCCTGGGGTGACAGGGCCACCGGGTTTCAGCCGGAACGGACCGGTGCCGGCCCGCTGCCGACGGGGCTCGGCCCGTCCGTTCCGGCCGGGAGACTCACCCCGGCGGCGTCCTCCGCGCGTACCAGCTGGCAGAACAGGTCCGTCAGGGCAGGATCGAACTGCGTGCCCCGCCCCTCGCGGATGATGTCCAGCGCCTGCGCGTGCGTCAGGGCGGCCTTGTAGGGCCGGACGCTGATCAGGGCGTCGTACACGTCGCACAGCGCGAAGATGCGGGCCAGCAGGGGAATCCGGTCGGCCGCCAGCCGGTCCGGGTAGCCCGCGCCGTCCCAGCGTTCATGGTGGTGCCGGACCACGTGGTGCGCCTCGGGGTGCAGGAACGGAATGCGGGCCACCAGGTCCGCGCCGAGTGGGGCGTGCTGCTCGACGACGGCGCGCTCGTCCGGGGTGAGCCGGCCGGGTTTCAGCAGCACGGCGTCGGGAATGCACAGCTTGCCGATGTCGTGCAGGGTCGCGCCGTGCCGCAGGGCCGTCATCTGATCGTCCGGGAGGTGCAGGGCCGCGCCCATCATCAGGGCCAGGTCCCGGACGCGCTGGGTGTGCCCCTGCGTCTCGAAATCACGCGCTTCGAGCGCCACGCCCAGCGTGTTCAGCGAGGCTTCCAGCGTGGCGCGCAGGTCGTTCAGGTGCGTGCTGCGCTCCATGACGCGCGTGCCGACGCTGGCGAGCATGGCGGCCAGCGCCTCGTCACTCGCCTGGAAGGGCCGGTGCTCGCTGCGCAGCAGGCACAGCACGCCCAGCGGCTGACGCTGGTGCGACAGCAGCGGCACGGCCATCAGGGCCCGGCGGTCCGGTTCGAGGTTCTCCGGTCGGTAGGCGCCGGGCGTGGTCATGATGTCCGCCACGCGCTGCACCTGCCCGGTCTCCAGCGCCTGCCAGGACATGCCCTCCCCGCGCCTGAGCCGCACCGGCGGGCCGTCCGGCTGGGTCGACCCGGCGCGGGCCGCGCTGATCAGCATGTCCTGCGCGGCGTCGTAGCGCAGCAGGACGGTGTAACTCGTGCGCAGCAGGGCGTGCGCGGTATCGGTCAGGTGGCCGGCGATGGCGTCGTCGTCCAGGCTGAGGCTGAGGTCACCGTGCAGGCGGGCCAGCTGCTCGAGTTCCCGCCAGCGTTCCTGAAGTTGCAGCAGCGCCGCGATCTGCTGCGCGAACACCCCGGCGTCCTGCATGACGGCGGGCGTGAACACGTCCTCGGTGCTCAGCGAGTCGAGGTTCAGGTGCGCGATCACCTCGCCGCCCAGGACGACGGGGAAGCACAGGTTCGCGCGCAGCTGGTCACGCCGCCCCACCTGCGCGAAGGTCCGCTCTTGGCCCGGCTGGTGCGCCTCGTCGGCGGACGCCCAGGCCCGCTGGATCTCGCCCAGGCGGATCACGCGCGGCCTTCCGGCCAGCCAGTCCTGCAGGCTGCCGCCGTACCATTTCAGTTGCGAGCGCTCGCTGAGACTCAGGCCTGTCAGGCCCTCGCCGTACCCCTCGGAAGCGCACACGCGGAACGCACTGCCCTCGCGGATGTTCAGCGTGCCGGCCTCCACGCCGTCCACCGTCTCGACGGCCAGCCGCAGCAGTTCGTGCCAGTCGTCATCGGTCAGGGTGCGGCGCTGCGTGAGCAGGTTCACGGTCGTGCGCTGCGCCTGCCACAGCGAGTACCGGGGCCGGATGTCCGGCAGCGGTCCCTCGGTGCTGGTGCGCCGCGCGCTGTACTGACTGACGACCAGTCGGTTGCGGCCGTTCGTCTTGGCGAGGTACAGCGCCTCGTCGGCGCGGTGCGTCAGTTCCCCCGGCGTCTCGCGCAGCAGGCGGGTTGCCATGCCGGCCGACAGGGTCAGGCTCGCCCAGGGCAGTCCGCCGGGCTCCGCGATCTGCGCCTGCAGACGCTCGACCAGTGCGCGCGCCTGGGCCTCACCGCCGACGTTCAGCAGCAGCGCGAACTCCTCGCCGCTCAGGCGGTACGCGGCGTGCGGGGCGACGTCATGCATGACCTGCCCGATGTACCGCAGCGCCCGGTCGCCCACGGGCGTGCCGTGCCGCTCGTTCAGGGAGCGGAAGTTGTCCACGTCCAGCATCACGAGTTGCGCGCCGGTCTCCAGCCGCGCGAGGTCCCGGTCGAACCGCGAGCGGTTCCCCAGGCCGGTCAGTTCGTCGGTCAGCACCTGCCGTTCCAGTTCGGACGTGACCCTCAGCAGCCGCAGCCGGGCGTTCACGACGCCCAGCACCGCCAGCGTCGACAGCGAGTGCAGGGCGAGCATCCCGGGGTACAGCACCCACGGGGACACGTTGGGTGGGTGCGGCGTGAAGAACATCAGCAGGCCCACACCCAGGTACGGCACGGGCACCTTCCAGACGTCCGCGCGGGTCAGGGCCCGGAAGTTCAGGTGCCCGCGCAGGACACCGGACAGGCCCACGACGCTCAGGGCGTTCACGAGCGCCGTCAGGCCGCCCAGTTCGGATTCCATCAGGCGCAGCGCGACCGGCGCGGCCGCCACGAACAGGCCCGGCGCGACGCCGTACCGCAGGGTGACCAGCGCCAGCGGCACGAACCGCAGGTCGATCTTGTACGGTCCGGTGGGCTGCGTGTACAGCAGCAGCAGCACGGACGTCACCGCCGCCAGCCCCACGCGCAGGGCGTGTTCCGAGCGGCGCTCCGGCAACGGCCACTTGCGGTACGTGAGGCTCAGCAGAAACGTGCAGGTCAGCAGCAGGCAGAAATTCAGTAACACGGCACGTCCCTCCCCCTCCTCACCGTAGGGGATCGGTCCTTACATGCCTCTTATCGCCTCCACACCAGAGCGAGGTCTGATTCTGCCCTCATCCCTCCCTAACCAGTCCGGAACGCCACTGGCCGTCGGGCGGCCCGGCCCGGCCTGCGGACCGCCCAGGCGACAGAACTGGTCCGGGAGGTGTGGCCGCGCGGCGCACGTCCGTTCCCCGGACCGGAAAGTGGCCCCGCCCATAATGTCGAATTTCTTACACGGACTCCGGTTGAACGGTTACCAGAACCGTTCCGTCCGGGCGGAAACGACCCGTAGACCTGCTCCGTAGAGGAGGACCACAACGGGTCCCGGGCGTCGCACTGGCAGCCCGGTGGTGTTCCGGGTTGTGAACGAACCAGACGGCAGCATTGCATGCGACCGCCGCCCGGCCGGCCGGTCAGCGGGAACGCAGGGTGGTCTGCACGGCGCTCATGAACTCCGCGCGGGTGCGCGGGTCGCTCTTGAACAGGCCGCGCATGGCGCTCGTACTCGTGCTGCTGTTCTGCTTCTGCACGCCGCGCATGGCCATGCACAGGTGCACGCCCTCCATGACGACCGCCACGCCCTTGGGTGCCAGCAGTTCCTGCACGGCGTCCGCCACCTGCGTCGTGATGCGCTCCTGCACCTGCAGGCGCCGCGAGTACAGGTCCACGATCCGCGCGAACTTGCTCAGGCCCAGAATCTGCCCGTCCGGAATGTACGCGATGTGCGCCCGGCCGTAGAAGGGCAGCATGTGGTGCTCGCACATGGAGTAGAACTCGATGTCCTTCACGATCACCATCTCGCTGCCGTCCGCGGCGAACACGGCGTCACCCACCGCCTCGTGCAGCGTCTTCTGGTACCCGGCGGTCAGGAACCCCCAGGCTTTCGCCACGCGGTGCGGCGTCTTCAGCAGACCTTCACGGTCGGGGTCCTCCCCGATGGCACTCAGCCAGCTGTGGGTCAGGGCGCTCAGGCCCGGCACTTCCTGCTTCTCGTCAGCGGCGCTGATCACGGTTTCAATCGTCAAGGGAGTTGCTCCTTCTCACGCGTTCCCCGGTCCGGGGGCGTGAACATGAATGCCGCGAGTGTAGGCCGTAGCCCCTCGCGGCAATTGTCAAAAAAGATTCAGGAACCCCACGCGGCCCTCCCGGACATCAGGGAATCCCCGGCGTCCGGGTTATACGGATTCCGTTTGTTTCGTTGACAACCCGGAACGGCACCGGGTCGTCAACGCCACGTCCGGAACCCGTTTCTCTCCTCCTCTGCGGAGCAGCTCTCCGAGTCGCATCCGCTCGGATCGAATGGCTTTGTAAGCCATTCAATCGGAGTCCGGGTTACTTCCAGCTGACCTCGCCGTACGTCTGCTCGCGGGCCGGACCGGCCGAGAAGATCACCACGGGGCAGTTCACGGTCTCCTCGATCAGGTCCAGGTACGCCTGCGCCTCCCTGGCCAGGGTCGCGCGGCTGTCGGCGCCCTCGGTGGTCGCCCAGCCCTTCATGCGTTTCATGACCGGCTGACCGTCCGCGTCGTAGCCCACGCAGACCGGCACCTCGTCCAGGCCCGCCAGGACGTCCATCTTGTTGATGACCAGTCCGTCCAGGCCGTTCACGTCCACCGCGTACTTCAGCAGGTGCAGGTCCAGCCAGCCCACCCGGCGCGGACGGCCGGTCGTCGTGCCGAACTCGTCCCAGGGTTTGCTGCCGTCGCCGCGCAGGCGCAGGATGCCGGCCTCGTCATGCACTTCCGTGACGAACGGCCCGTGCCCGACGCGGGTGTTGAAGGCCTTCGCCACGCCGTACACCTTGTGAATCGCCTTGTGGTTCACGCCCGCGCCCACCAGAATGCCGCCCACCGTCGGGTGGCTGCTGGTCACGAAGGGGTACGTGCCGTAGTTCAGGTCCAGCAGGGTCGCCTGCGCGCCCTCGAACAGCACGTTCCGGCCGTCACGGATCGCGGCGCGCAGCTGCTCGCCCGTGTCCTGAATGAACGGCGCGAGCGCCTCGCGGGTCGGGGCGAGGGACTCCATCGCCACGTCCACGCCCGTCCAGCCCGCGTCACGGGTGCTGTTCGGCTTGGCCTCCAGCAGACGCTCGATCCGCTCGCGCAGCACGCCGTCGTCCAGCAGATCACCGAAGCGGATGCCCACGCGGCGCGCCCGGTCCGCGTACGCCGGGCCGATCCCGCGCCCCGTCGTACCGACGAAGTCCTTCCGGCCATCCACGAACTTGTGGTGCGGCAGCACCAGGTGCGCCCGGTCACTGATCCGCAGGTCCGGGTTCAGGCCCCCCGCGATCAGGTTGCGGCGTTCCTCCATGAACTTGTCCGCGTCGATGACCATCCCGTCACCCAGCACGCTGACCGTCCCGTCATGCAGCACACCGCTGGGCAGCAGGTTCAACTTGAACGTCTGCCCCTTCGCCGTGACCGTATGCCCGGCGTTCGCGCCGCCCTGATACCGCACCACGAACTCGGCTTCCGGCGCCAGGAAATCCGTGATCTTCCCCTTGCCTTCATCGCCCCACTGAGCGCCAACAATCGCAATTCCAGGCATTCAAGCCCTCCACGCCACGCGCACAGACTTGCTCCTCTTACCCGCACCCCACCAGGGGCCAGAGCAAAAAAAACACGGCGCGCAGCACCGTAACTCAGTGTACGGGAAACGGCAGGCCACCCGGCGGGACTTGTTTACCAGAGACGGACAGGTGCCGGGCAGGCGGCCCGCGCAACTACGCGCCCTCGCCCGTCAGCGTCAGGACCAGCCTGCGGGGGCCGCCGTGGTCGCGGTGTTCGCAGAGGTACACGCCCTGCCACGTGCCCAGCGCCAGCCGACCATTCTGAACGGGCAGCGTCAGGCTGGGCCCCAGCAGGCTGGCCTTGATGTGCGCCGCCATGTCGTCCGGTCCCTCCAGGGTGTGCGTGAAGGGCTCCCAGCCGTCCGGGACGGCGTGACTGAAGTACGTCTCGAAGTCGCGCCTGACGTCCGGACTGGCGTTCTCGTTCAGGGTGAGGCTGGCGCTGGTGTGCTGAATGAACACGTGCAGCAGCCCCGCGTGGGTTCGGGCCAGTTCCGGGACGGCCCCCGCGACCTCCCGCGTGATCAGGTGAAAGCCGCGCCGCCGCTCGGGCAGGGTCAGGGTGTGCTGGGCCCACATGGGGTTCAGGGTAAACGCCGTGGCGCCCTCATGCACGCCCGTTACGCTGAACGCCTGATGCGCCGCGCCCCCACCCGACCCCTGACGCGCCTTCTCACGCCCCTGGTGTTCACTGGGCTCATGACCGCCCAGGCCGCCCCGCCCAGCAGTGCCAGCGTCCCCACCAGCACCCTCACCGTGCCCGTCACGGTCCCGCTGGCCGGCGTGCAGGGGGCCGCGAACGCCCGCGTTCCCCTGGAATTCGCGCGCCTGAACGAGGAGCGGGCGTTCCTGGGCGGCCTGCTGCGCGTGACGCTGACCGGCACGGTGACCCGCTCCGGGCACGTGCAGGTGCAGGCGCTCCCGGACGGTTCCGGGTTGCGGGTGAGCGTGCCGATCCGCGCGGCCTTCCGGGCCGAACCGGGCGGGGCGGGCGCGTTCCTCGCGCGGGACTTCGGAGGCGAGGCGACGGTCGCGCTGACCCTGGTCCCGACCGTCACGCCGGACTGGGAGGCGGACGTGACCGTCAGGGGCGAGGCCACCTGGACGGACCCGCTGAGCGTGGAACTGACCCCAGGCGTGCGGGTCAGTGTGCAGTCCCTGGTGGACGCACAGGTGCGCGCGCAGCTGGACGCACTGGCAGCGCAGGTGCGCACGTCGGTGCGCGAGCAGGCGCGGCTACGCGAACGGGCAGGGACGCTCTGGGCGCGCGCGCAGCAGCCTTGGACACTGCCCACCCCGGACGCCGCGTACGCACGCGTGACGCCACTGACCCTGGGGGTCTCGCCCTTCCGCTTCACGACGGACGCGCTGAAGGTCACGCTGGGCACGCAGTTACGCCTGGACGCCGGACTGGGCCGCGCCCCCACGCAGGCGACGCGGCCACTCCCGGCGCTGCGCCGCATCGAGCCACTGACCCCGGACGTGCACCTCCGCGTGCCCGCACGTCTCCCCTACCCGGAACTGTCAGCGGCCGCCACGCGAGAGGCGGCGCGGCGCACGCTGACCCTCCCGGTCCCGACCTCGCCGACCCTGCGGGTGACGGGCGTCACCCTGACCCCGCAGGGTTCGCAGTTGAACGCCGCCGTGAACCTCCGCATCGTTGGACCCCTGGGCCTGAACCTGAACGCCACGACGGACGTCCGCGGCACGCCGACACTGAACGCCGGAGGGCAGGTGCTCACGCTGACGGACGTGACCGTCACCACGCGCCGCGAGGGCCTGACCGGGCGGGTGCTCGCGTGGCTGGCCGACGCCCGCGCGCAGGCGTATGTCAGGCAGGCCGCCCGCGTCGACCTGAACCCCCACCTGGCCACCGCCCTCACCACCCTGCAGCGCCGCCTGCCGTTCACACCCGCCCCCGGCATCACCCTGACCGGGCAGGTCGGCACGCTGCGCCTGACCGGCCTGAACGTCACGCCGGACGCGCTGATCGTCACGGCCGAAGCGACCGGGACTCTCGGGGCCTACGTTCAGGTGGAATGATACGGATTCCGTTTATTTCGTTGATGGATCGGAACACCACCGATCTGCCAACTCCACGTCCGGAGGGGCGTTTCTCTCCTCCTCGCATCCGCTCGGATTGAATGGTCTTTGCAGCCCATTCAATCGGAGTCCGTATGATACGGACTGCCGTTTGTTTCGCCGACAATCCGGAAGTTCACCGGATTGCCAGCTCCACGTCCGGAGGGGCGTTTCTCTCCTGCTCTGCGGAGAAGCTCTCCGAGTCGCATCCGCTCGGATTGAACGGCTTTGTCAGCCATTCAATCCGAGTCCGTATGAGGGGGGGTGGGGCAGCCCGCCGCAGGCGCCCACCTGAAACCCCTGCACAGAACAGCAGCCTGTTAGCCTGGGTGCATGACTGATCACCCGAACTGGACGTCGTTGACCGAGGATGAGGTTCAGCCGTGGGAGACGCTGGAGTCCCGGCAGCTCGTGTCGGGGTTCCGTACGGTGTTCGAGGACCGGGTGCGCCTGCCGGGCGGCGTGGAGACCACGTACCAGTACCGGCCGCGCGGGCCGCGTGCGGTGTTCGTGCTGCCCGTGACCGCGCAGGGCGAGGCAGTCCTGATCCGCCAGTACCGCTACCCGCTGCGCGCGACCGTCACCGAGGTCGTCGCGGGTGGTGTGGAGCGCGGCGAGGACCTGCTCGGGGCGGCGCAGCGGGAACTGCTTGAGGAGGTGGGCGGCGTGGCGGCCGAGTGGGTGCCGCTGCCCGGCTTCTACCCGCAGCCGAGCATCAGCGGCGTGATCTTCTACCCGTTCCTGGCGCTGGGCGTCACGCTGGGCGACATGCACCACGAGGACACCGAGACCATCGAGCGGGTGGTGGTGCCGCTGGCCGAGGCGTACCGCCGCCTGGACGCCGGGGAGATTCTGGACGGGTCCAGCAGTCTGGCGATGTGGCACGCGCGGGCCGTGCTGGCCGGGCGGGGCCTGCTCTGATCATGGCCGAGACTGAGTTGCCCGCGCCGTTCACGACCCTGGCCGGACCGCACCGCACGGGCGCGGTGATCGAGAACAGCGAGTTCCTGACCTTCGCGGACCGCGCCGACACGCCAGGGGACGCGCTGGCGCAGCTCGCGGCGCTGCGGGCACGTTACCCGGACGCCACGCACCACTGCTGGGCGTACCGCATCGGGGCCGCGTACCGCTTTGGTGACGACGGCGAGCCGGGCGGCACGGCGGGCGCGCCGATCCTGCGGGCCATCGAGGGTCAGGGCGTGGACCACGTGATGGTCGTCGTGGTGCGCTTCTACGGGGGCGTGAAACTCGGCACGGGCGGGCTGGTGCGCGCCTACGGGGGCGGCGCGGCCGAGTGCCTGCGGACCGCCGCGCGGCTGGAGGTCCGTCCGCGCCGCACCGTGCGGGTCGCGGTGCCGTTCGACGCGGTCAGCGGCCTGTATCACCTGCTGGGCACCTGGGACGTCACGCGCGGCGAGGAGGCGTACACGGCGGGAGGGGTGGAACTCGACGTGCACCTCTACCCGGAGGACGCCGGGGCCTTCGCGGCGGCCCTGCGGGACGCGACGCGCGGCGCGGCGGTGACCGACCTTGACTGAGCCGACCCTGACTGAGCCGACCCTGACTGACCCGGCCCCCACCCTCGCCCCCGCGCCCCCGGCGCTGATCACGCTGGGCGGCCTGGACCTGGGGGGGTTCCGCAAGGTCAAGTCCCTGCTGCTGCTCGTGTACGTGGCCCTGGAGGGCCCCACGCCCCGCCGGACCCTGGCGACCCTGCTGTGGCCCGGCGCGGCCCGCCCGGAAGGCAGCCTGCGCGTCGCCCTGCACGCCCTGCGCGAGGCGCACCCCGACGCGCTGGGGGGCGAGGACCGCCTGAGCACCCCCCTGGGGAGCGACGCGGCGCAGCTGCTGACCCGGCGCGGCGAGGCCGCCTGGGACGCCTACACCGGGCCGTTCCTGCACGGCGTGCCGCTGTCGGGCGTGTCCGCCGAGTTCGAGGAATGGGTGGAGACGCAGCGGGAACGCCTCGCGCGGCACGTGCAGGAGGAAGCCCTGCGCGCCGCCGAGACCGCCGACCCCGCCCGCGCCGCCGACTGGGCCGCGCGGGCCTACCGCACCCCGGGCGCCCCACCGCCCGAGGCGGACCTGCTGCGCCGCGCGCTGCCGCTGACGCTGCCCGGCTCGCCGCTGGAGGCGGAGATCCGCGCGGAACTGGGCGAACTGGACGAGGGGACGCCCACCCCGGCCCCCACCCGCCCGGCCCGCGTGGCCGCGCGCATGCTGGGCCGCGAGGCGGAACTCGACACGCTCCTCGCCTGGACCCTCGCCCCGCAGACCACTCCCCCGGCGGGCGGCGCGGCCCTGATCACCGGCCCGGGCGGGATCGGCAAGAGCACCCTGACCCGCGAACTCCTGCGGGAACTGACCCGCCTGGACCGCCCCGCGACCCTCGTGGACGCCGAGGGGGCCGCCAGCGCCGCCGAACTGAGCGCCCGCCTGTCTGCCGCCCTGACCCCCGGGCAGGCTGCCCCGCCCACCCTGGCCGCCCTGAGCGACCACCTGCCCCCGCACGCCACGGTCCTGCTGGACGGCGCGGACGCCCTGAACGACCTCCCGGACCTGCTGCGCGCCCTGCGCCGCGACCTGCCCGGCGTGCGCTGGGTGATCAGCAGCCGCCGCAGCCCCCCCGGCCTGCTGGGGGAAAGGGACCTGCTGCTGCCCCTCGCGGGCCTCCCCCAGGCCCCGCCGGAAGCGGACCTCGCGCAGATCGCCGCGAGCAGCGCCACGCAACTGTTCCTGCGCGAAGCCGCCCGCACCCGCCGCGACCTGACCCTGACCGCCGCCAACGCCGCGCTGATCGCCGGGATCACCCGCCGCCTCCAGGGCCACCCCCTCGCGCTGGCCCTCGCGGCGTCCTGGCTGCGCGTCGAGAACCTGGAAGCCGTGTACGCCCGCGTCCTCACCGAGGCCGCCCAGCTGACCCCCGAGGGCGGCGGCAGTGACGGACGACGCGGCCTGAACGCCGTCGCCCGCCGCTCCTGGGACCTCCTGAACCCGGGGCAGCAGCACGCGGCGCTGCGCCTGACCGTCACCAGCGACCTCGACCCCGCCGACGCCCCCCACCTGGGCGTCCCCGCGCACCTCATCGACGAGCTGCTCACGCACAACTTCCTCGAAGCGCACCAGCCCGGCACGGAACGCCTGCGCCTGTACCCCGCGCTGCGCGGCCTCCTGACCGAACAGGCCGCCGCGCACCCGGGGCTGATCACGCAGGCCCGCGCCGACCACGCCCGCCACTACCTGACGTGGTTCACCGCCCAGCCCCCCGAAGCGCCCCCGGTGGACGCCGAACGCGACAACATCGTGGCCGCCCTGCACGCGGCGCTGCACAGCGGGGACGCCACCGCCGCGCAGATCGACCACTTCCTGGCGCACCACGACCGGCGCGGCCTGCACGCCAGCGGCACCGACACCTTCGCCGCCCTGGCCGACGCCGCCGAGGACGCGTGCGCCCCGGACAGCGTGCAGGCCGCCGCGCAGATCGCCAGCATGTGGCTCGCGTACCGCGCCGGACGCCTGCTGGACGCCCAGACGCTCGCCGGGCACTTCCTGGCCGGACCACTGGCCGCCGACCCCGCCAGCCGCATGAAAGTCCTGAACACCCTGGCGGCGGTCCGGGGTGTGCAGGGGCAGATGCAGAGCGCCACGGACCTGCTCAGGCAGGCGCTGGCGCTGGCGGTCGAACTGGGCGATCAGATACGCGCCGTGTTCTACCGGGTGAACATCCTGTCCAACCTGGCCTTCATCGGGACGCCCGAGCAGGTGCAGGAACTGGTGGCCCAGCTGCGTGCCGAAGTGCCGAGCCTGCCCGAGGGACTGGCGTGGATGGTGCGCGAACGGCTGCTGCAGGCAGAACTGTACGTGCCAGGGGCCGATACGGACCGGCTGCTGACGGAAGTGCAGCAGCTCGCGGAGTACGCGGAACGAGCGGGCAACGTCCAGACGTTCCATCAGGCGACGCTGATGCAGATCCGCCTGCTCCTGCGGCAGCAGAAGGTGCGTCAGGCCGAGCAGCAACTGAACGGCTGGCGGAAGCACCTGACCGACGACGGTCAACCTGGTGACCGCATGGAATGGCACCTGCTCAGCGCCGAAGTCGCCTACGCCCGTGGACGGGCGGAACAGGGACGCACGCATGCACGTCACGTTCTGCACCTCCTGAACCAGTTTCCGCAACCGTGGGAGCTGGTGGAACTGTGCCTCGTGCTGGTTGACGACCTCGAAACGCGCGCTCCGCAGCAGACGGCGCGGCTGCTGCGGAGCATTCGGGATACCGCCTCACTGCACCAGTGGCAGCGCTGGCGGGCGGGCCAGTCTCTGGCGTCGCGCTTCCCAGGGGAGAGGAGCAGTGGGGGCACTGATTTTCAGCTGCCTCAGATCCTGGCATGGCTGAGCGAACAGCTCGGCACGCCCTGAACGAAAGAATTACGGCCCGAGATAACTGGTCGGGCCACCCTCATCGTCACCGCTTTCCAGCTCGGCGGAGGTCGAGTTCGTCAGCTGGGCAATGGTGGCCGGTTGGAACAGGGCGGGCTGTTCCGTCTTGGCACCCTGTGGGACGCCCTCGACGTAGTACAGCGGGTAGCCGTTGCAGGTCTGCTGGCTGTAGTTGAACCACTGGTCACCCGTTCGCGTTTGCTGGCTGAACGTGAGGCCCTGGATGGTGGGTGGGTCGGTGACCGTCTGCAGGGGGACGTACTGCTTCACGAAGGACTGGAGGTAATCGGACCAGTCGTACCCGGCCGCGACGCTCTGGCCTCCCTTCACGAGAGGGAAGACGAACAGGGCCAGATCCTTGCCCTGTCGTCTGGCGTACAGCTGGCCGTTCTTCTCGTAGATGCTGTCTTTCTGTGGTGCTTCCGTCATGGAACCTCCGTTGAAGTGTGGTACGGGTTTCATTCTAGGGCCCGTGGGTGCGGTGGGGCGGGCCGGGCAGGGGACCCTGATCCAGGCGGACAGGCGTGAACAGGTGCGGCACCTCGCCGCCCGGGGGCTGGCCGGGGCGGTCGTGGGCGTACAGGTACAGGGGCCAGCCCTGGTAGGTGGTGTGGTCCCAGGTGCGTAGCCCGTGTGGGTCGCGGCCCTGCGCGTGCACCGTGCCGGGCAGGGGGTGGGGACCGGGGGGCAGGGTGGGCAGCGGAACGTACTGGTACAGGAAGGCCTTGAGGTGCTCGGGCCAGTGGGAGGCGCTGGGGACGCTCTCGCCGGTCAGGAGGGCCATCTGCAGGGGCGTGAAGCGGTAGACGGGCAGGGGGCCGCGTGCCGTGTGCACGCTCAGGTACGGGCCGTCGGGGCTCAGGTGGTGCAGGTCCGCCGGGGGCAGCGGCTGGCCGAGTCGTCGGGTGTGCGGCATGGAGTACGTGTGGGTCATGCGGGCCTCCCTACAGGGCGAGCAACCGGTGAACGGGGCCGGGGTCGGTGGCACGCAGGAGACGGCGCAGGCGGTCCAGCGCGCCTCGCCGGGAGCGGTGGGGGCCGGCGCGGTCCTGCGCGGCCTCGAGCAGGTCCGTGAGGGTGCGCCCGTCGTGCGGGGCGTCGCTGAGGCCCGCGCGGATGGCCGCGCAGCGTCCCAGGGGGCCGAGGCGGTCTTCCAGACTGCGGAGCAGGGGCGCCAGCTGCTCCGGCGTGAGGGGCCGCGGGGTCAGGAGGGTGAATTCGTCCGTGCCGCTGCGGTAGGCGCTGGCGTTCCAGGTGCGGGCGGCGCGGGTCAGGTCGCGCGCCATGTGCCGCAGGGCCTGATCGACGGGCGCGTCGCCCAGCTGGCGGCGCTGGTCATGCAGCGGCGGGAGGCGCAGCGCGGCGAGGGTCGCGACGCCGTCCGTCTGGGCAGCGTCGCGCAGCAGGGCGTCACGGTTCGGCAGGCGGGTGACGGGATCCAGGTGATAGGTGTGGACGTCCTCGATCAGCGCGACGCGGTCCCCGTTCGGCAGGCGGCTGAACGTGAGCCGGCACACGCGCCGCTCCCCGGCGAGGTCCGGCAGGCGGGTCTGGTGCGTGCCGTCCGGCCAGCTGACCGCGCGGGCCGGCAGCGCGGCGGGATGAAAGCTGCGCCGGTAGGCGTGGTTGGGCTGGGCGTGGCTGGGGGCGTGGGCGGGCCAGCGCAGGGCCGGCAGGGGCAGCAGGTGAAACAGGTCGTCTTCGAGGTGCCGGTGGGTCATGCTGGGTCGTCTCCCTGAGATGCTGGGGGGGCGGGTTGTGTGCCTCTCTGCAGGCAGCATGCCCGCAGGGGCGTTAAAGGGGCGTTACGGAGCGGGAGGGGGCACCGGCATCGCGGGGGGCGGGCTACACTCCGGGCATGAGTTCGTGGCCGTTCAGGGTTGGATTCGGAGAGGACGCGCACCGTCTGGAAGCGGGGCGGCGGCTGGTGCTGGGCGGCGTGCCCATCCCGCACGCCGAGCTGGGCGCGGCGGCGCACAGTGACGGGGACGCGGTGCTGCACGTGGTGGCCGACGCCCTGCTGTCGGGGCTGGCGCTGGGGGATATCGGGCAGTACTTCCCGGACACGGACGCCCAGTGGCGCGGCATGGACTCGCGCCTGATCGTGCAACGGGCGCTGGCGCTGGTGCGGGAGCGCGGGTGGGTGCCGGTGAACGTGGCGGTCGTGGTGACGCTCGACCGCCCGAAGCTGGGGCCGCTGCGCGCCGAGATCGCCCGGTCCGTCGCGGCGCTGCTGGGCCTGCCAGAAGGGGACGTGGGCGTGAGTTTCAAGACGTCCGAGGGACTGGCGCCGCTGCACGTGCAGACGCGCGCGACGGTGCTGCTGGCCCGCGCGGAAGCGGCTCCGGGGGTCAGTGGTGAGTGAGGCGGAACCGGGTGGGATGGTGCCGCTGCTGCGGGTGGTGCTGTTCGAACCGGAGAAGGCGGGGAACGTCGGCAACGTCGCACGCACGTGCGCGGTGCTGGGCGCGGACCTGCACCTGATCCGCCCGTTCGGCTTCCACCTGCACGACCGCGAGTTCCGCCGCGCCGTGATGGACTACCTGGAGGGCGTGACGCTGCACGAGCACGCCAGCTGGACGGCCTTCCAGGGCACGCTGGGGCCGGGCGCGCGGGTGTGGGCGTTCAGCACGCACGCCACCGAACTGCACACCCGCGCGGGCTTCGCGCGCGGGGATTACCTGCTGTTCGGCCCGGAATCGCGCGGGCTGCCCGCGTGGCTGCGTGACGCCCTGCCGAAACTGAGACTGCCGCAGCCCGGCGGGGGCCGCAGCCTGAACCTGAGCGTCGCGGCGGGCGTCGCGGCCTTCGAGGCGGGGCGGCAGATCGAGGGCTGGTGAGGGCCGGTCAGGGCCGGGCCGGAAGCGGGCGCGACACTGAACCCGGTTCAGCTGAACGCAGTCCAGAGAGCGTTTCCATCACCCGGTCCCGGCCGCCCACGCCTACACTGGGCAGTACATGCCCCTCCTGCCTGCCCAGTCACCGCTGAAGGCACGCCGGGACCAGCGGTACTCCGCGCACCTGTCGCTGGCCCTGCTGTCCACCGGCGTCCATGGAGCGCTGCTGTGGTACGACCTGACCCACGACCGGCAGACCATGCCTTCCCTGACCGGCGCCGTGATCCTCAGCGCCTTCCTGACCGCCACGGTCCTGTCGCGCCGCATCCCGCTCGACACCCTGACGACCACGGTCGCGTACGCGCTGCCCGTGTGGGTGGTCCTGCAGGTGGTCGCGGCCGGACTGCAGGGACAGGGCGTGCCGCCCGCGTACTTCCTGTCCCTGGGGGTGGTGGGCCTGCTGGCCTTCGTGTGGCTGCCGCTGGCGCAGGCGGTCACGCTGCTGCTGCCGGTGGCGGGCTTCATGTTCGCGGCCGTCCTGCTGTTCAATCCGCAGGACCTGCCGCTGATGCTCTACTCGACCTTCCTGATCGCGCTGATGGGCCTGCTGACCCTGCACGGGCAGCTGATCGGCCCGGAACGCGCCCGCCGGCTCAGCCAGCAGCGGCTGGCACACACGGACAGCCTGACCGGCCTGCTCAACCGCCAGGGCGGCCGGGCGGCGCTGCAGAGCCTCACGGCCTCCCCCCTGAACGCCGCGCGGGTGGCAGCCGTGCTGGTCGACATCGACGGCTTCGGGACGCTGAACACGCGCCTGGGGCCGGAGGCGGCCGATCAGCTGCTCGTGGAATTCGCGGGCCTGCTGGGCCGCGTGATCCCGCCCGGCAGCGTGCTGGCCCGCTGGGACGCCGACGCCTTCGTGCTGATCCTCACGGACGTCGGCATGGCCGGCGCGCACGACGCGGCCGAACGGGTGGTCCGCGCGGCCCGCAACCTGAACCTGCCGCACCTGAACGGCGCGCCCGTCAGTGCCGGCGTGGCCTTCGCCGCCGAAACCGAGGACCCGGACGCCCTGATGGACCTGTGCGCCCAGCGGCTCGGGCAGGCCCGCGCTGCCGGCGGGAACCGCTGGGCGTGACCCGGCCTCCGACCGGCGCACCCACCTGCTACGGACTCGGATTGAACGGGCTCAGCAGCCCATTCAATCGGAGTCCGTCTGATCCCCCCGGTCCGCCCTGTCGGCCCCGCCGGACACCCGTACCGGAACGCCCGCTAGAGTGACGGGCATGACCTCAACCGATTTCGACGCGAACCTCGCGCGGTACGCCGACCTGCTCGTCCGGACCGGCGTGAACCTCCCGGCCGGCGGGAAGGTGCGGATCACGGCGCCCATCGAGGCGGCCGAACTGGTGCGCCTGACCGCCCGCGCCGCGTACCGTGCCGGGGCCAGCGACGTGCGCGTCACGTACCTCGACCCGCACCTGGACCTCGCGCTGTTCGAGGACGGCACCGACGACGCGGTCGCGTTCCT
Source organism: Deinococcus depolymerans (assembly GCF_039522025.1). Classification (NCBI taxonomy): domain Bacteria; kingdom Thermotogati; phylum Deinococcota; class Deinococci; order Deinococcales; family Deinococcaceae; genus Deinococcus; species Deinococcus depolymerans. Next base: position 25,173 of record NZ_BAAADB010000031.1, read on the forward strand.
GCCCGCGTGGCAGGCGCAGGAGCGCGAGGCGATGATCGAGGACGGGTACGCGTCCATCGGGATTGTCGGGGAGGACCCGTCGCTCCTCGCGGGCGTGAACCCCGCGCGGGTCGCGGCGCGCAGCAAGCTCACGGCGCAGGCGATGCGCCGCGTCAGCGAGGCCCACGGCAGCTTCCAGGTGAACTGGACGGTCGCGGCCATGGCCACCCCCGCCTGGGCCGCCCGCGTGTACCCGGACCTGCCGCAGGAGGAGGCCGTGGCGCGCCTGTGGAACGACATCTTCACGGTGACCCGCGCGGATCAGCCGGACCCGGTGGCCGCCTGGGACGCACACCTGACCCGCCTGCAACGCCTGACCACCCACCTGAACGGCAAGCAGTACGCCGCCGTCCACCTGCGCAGTGATCTTGGGACCGACCTGACCGTCGGCCTCGCCGAGAACCACATCTGGCAGGGCGGCGCGGAGACCGCGCGGAACGGCGTGCGCGGCGTCCCGAACCTTCCCACCGACGAGGTCTTCACCGCCCCGCACCGGGACCGCGTGGACGGCGTGGCGGTCGCCAGCAAACCCCTGAGTGCGCGCGGGCAGCTGATCGAGGGCATCCGCGTGCGCTTCGAGGCGGGCCGTGCCGTCGAGGTCAGCGCCACGCGCGGCGAGGACACCCTGCGCCAGCTGATCGGCACGGACGACGGCGCCGCGCACCTGGGCGAGGTCGCCCTGGTGCCCGCCAGCGCCCCTGTCGCGCAGACCGGGACGCTCTTCCTGAACACCCTGTTCGACGAGAACGCCGCGTCGCACATCGCACTGGGGCGCTGCTACCCCACCAACGTGCAGGGCGGGACCGACGCGGCCACCCTGAAGACCGCCGGCGGGAACGACAGCCTCATCCACGTCGACTGGATGATCGGCACGCCCGCCACCGACGTGGACGGCATCACCCGCGGCGGCACCCGCGAGCCCCTGATGCGCGCCGGCGAGTGGGTGATTGAAGGACTCTGAACCGGCACAAGGGAGGGGGGGAGGGAGCCGCGTGCGGCCCTCCTCCCCTCCTCCCTTGCCCGGATGGAACGGGTCTGTCAACCCATGCCCTCGGAGTCCGTATTATACGGATTCCGTTTATTTCGCCAACAATCCGGAACTTCACCGGATTGCCGACTCCACGTCCGGAAACCGTGTTGCTCCCACTCGCTTCGCTCGGACCCAGCGGGCTTTGCAGCCCATTCAATCGGAGTCCGTATTACAGCGCGAGGATCTTGCTGAAGTCGCCGCTCAGGCCGTTCGGGTAGAACCCACCCTTGACGGCGTCCACCGCCAGGAACACGATGTTCCCCACCTGGCGGGGCGTGCGGCTGTACGCGATGCCGTTCGTGTCGGCCAGCACGATGTTCGCCGCGCCGTTCTCCAGGATGCCCTGATCGACGTCCAGGGCGCCGTCCACGCTGTCACGCAGGTTGCTGATGGCCTGCACCACGTCACTGACCTTCAGGGCGGGCGTGACCTGCGTGTTGCGCTGCTGGTACAGCAGGGTGCGGATCATGCCCGCGTGGTACGCCTCGACCGCCAGGATGCCCGCCGCGTTCTCCAGGTTCCCGCCGGCACTCGTGTCGCTCAGCAGACGCGCCGCACCCTTGTAGGCGCTGACGCCCACATCCTCGAAGATGAACGCGCCGTGCAGGAAGAACAGGTCGTTCGCGAAGGGGTTGAAGTTGGGAATCGCCCCGCCCGACGCGGCGCTGCCCGCCGCCGCGAAGGCCGGGCCGAGGTCCAGGGTCGGCTGCGCGACCGCGCCGAAACCCAGCACCTTGCGGATGATGCGCACGTGGTTCAGTTCGTCGGTGGCGACCTCGTTCGCGTAGGCGCGCACGTCGGCCGACTCGAACTTCACGCCGTCACCCTTCTTACCGGTGAACCCGGCGGGCAGGATGACTTTGCTGCTGTCGCCGCCCACGCTGTCCAGTTCTTCCAGGCGACCCACCGCCGCGAGGTAGAACGCCGCTTCCAGGTACTCGAGGTTCAGCGCGAAGTTGAAGATCGTGGCGTCCAGGTTGGGTTTCGCCTGCCCCATGCCCATGGCGGGCGCGCAGCTGGCCAGGGCGGTCGTGACGCCGACAGCGCCGGCAGCTCCGAGGAATTTACGGCGGTTCAGGGGGTTGCTCATGGTGGACCTCCAGGGAAAGAGAGCGGAAAGCGGCGGGCGGGCAAAGCGCACAGGAGGCCAGCAGGGAAGACACTCCCACCACCAGTCACCGGCGCTTCTGACCAGCCATATGCCGCCCACCCCGGATCGGATCACCCGGCCACGCAACCGTGAAGATCAGGTGAACGTCACGCGGGCGCGGCCTGCGCTTCCGACTGCCCGAAGGCGTTCTCCTGCACCAGCCGTTCCAGCGCGCGGGCCCGCTCCAGCTGGGCGCTCAGCGCCGCGTGCCGGTCCTCCAGCGACCGGATCGCGCCGCCCAGACGGGTCAGCACGTCCGCCTTCAGGGCCGGGAGTGCCTCCGGGTCGAGCGCCTCGCGCTGCACCGAGAACATCGTGCCGCCCTGCGCGACCAGCCCCAGCAGGCCCTGCGCGTCCAGGAACGCCCGCGTGTCCTCCAGCGTCAGACCCAGCCCCTGCCACTGCTGCACACCCCGCAACTCGACCACGTTGTGCAGCAGGAACCGGAACTTGCCGTTCACGCGCACAGGGTGCAGCAACTCCTCGCGCAGCAGGTGCCGCACCGTCGTCGCGGGCAGCCCCATCAACGCCGCGAACCGCCCGATCCCCACGCCCCGCTCCTCGAACAGGGCCTCCAGCACCTCCGGCCCGCCGCACATGGTCGCCACATCCGCCCGCGGAGTCTCTGGCAGGGCACTGATCACATCCCGGAACTGCTGGACACTGCGCCGGAACTCAGCCTCGGTCTGTTCGTTCACGCCAGCCTCCGCACCGTGACCGTCACGTGCCAGCGCGGCAGCGTCCAGCGCCTGCCCAGCAGGTGGTTCAGCCGGCTCAGACGGGCGGCGCGGGCCGCCTCACGGCACTCGTCCAGCCGGTCGGAGAAGGGAGCAGCGTCGGAATAGGCGGTCAGGGCGTCGGTGTGCAGCGCATTGAACATGGGGTGGTGCCTCCTGAACCACAGTGTGGAACGTGCAGTCGACTGCACGTCAAGCGCCCGCAAGCGCCGTCAGGTGGTAGCCCGCCCACTCCCGCCAGAACGCCTCCGCCGCGTCCAGGCATGCCCGCTCCAGCCGCGCCGCCTCTGCTCCATCCAGCTCTGCCCCGTCCGCCCCCGCCTGAACGGCCTGCGCGAACGCCAGCTTCGACCGCAGGAACGCCGCGTGATGCCCCGCCGTTCCCCCATAGTTCTCCGTCACGCCCGACCAGTCCGGCACCCACGCCGCCCGCAGCCGCCCCGCCACGCGCGCCTGCACGTCCGCGTGCGGCCCGCCCGGCAGCAGGTGCGTCACATCCTGCTCCAGCCACCGCACAAAGCGTTCCTCCAGTCCCGCCCGCCACGCCGCGTCACTCACGCCCCTCAGCAGAGCACACGATGACCCCGCAGGCCGACGCACCTGCACAGAAGAAGCGGGCGACCCGCAGGCCACCCGCTCCCCCGATTCAGCCTGGGTTTACTTGACCAGGCCGAGTTTGCGCACTTCGTCGCGTTCCTCGGTCAGTTCCTGCGCGGTGGCGTCCATCTTGCCGCGGCTGAAGTCACTGACGGGGAGACCCTGCACGATCTCGTACTTGCCGTTCTTGCAGGTCACGGGGAAGCCGTAGATCAGGCCCTCGGGAATGCCGTAGCTGCCGTCGCTGGGGATGCCCATGCTGACCCACTCGCCCTCGGGCGTGCCGAGCGCCCAGTCGCGCATGTGGTCGATCGCGGCGCTCGCGGCGGACGCGGCGCTGCTCAGGCCGCGCGCCTCGATGATCGCCGCGCCACGCTTCGCCACGGTCGAGATGTACGAGTTCTCGTACCAGTCGCGGTCCACCTGATCCAGCGCAGGCTGGCCGTCCACCGTCGCCTGCGACAGGTCGGGGTACTGGGTGCTGCTGTGGTTGCCCCAGATCGTCAGGTTCTTGATGCTGCTCACAGGCTTCCCGGTCTTCTCGGCCAGCTGGCTGATCGCGCGGTTGTGATCCAGACGCACCATCGCCGTGAACTGCTTCGCGTCCAGATCCGGCGCGTTCTGCTGAGCGATCAGCGCGTTCGTGTTCGCGGGGTTCCCCACCACGAGCACCTTCACGTCACGGCTCGCCACGGCGTTCAGCGCCTCACCCTGCGGCTTGAAGATCCCACCGTTCGCGCCCAGCAGATCCCCGCGCTCCATGCCCGCCTTGCGGGGCATCGCGCCCACCAGCAGCGCGTAATCCGCGTCCTTGAACGCCACCATCGGGTCATCGCTCGTCACGATGTCCGCCAGCAGCGGGAACGCGCAGTCACGCAGCTCCATCACGACGCCGTTCAGCGCCTTCAGCGCCGGCGTGATCTCCAGCAGCTGCAGAATGACCGGCTGGTCCTTGCCGAGCATGTCGCCCGAAGCGATGCGGAAAAGAAGGCTGTAGCCGATCTGGCCAGCGGCGCCGGTCACAGCGACACGGACGGGTTGTTTGGTCGTCATGGGTATCCCTCCTGAGGATGGTTTTACGGCTCACGATAACGCGCGGCGGGACGGTTGGGGGGAAAGTTCCCCGGACGGGAACAGGGGTGGGTAGCTCGTGGTGGGAAGGTGGGCGCCTGCGGCGGGCTTCCCCACCCCCCAGCCCCCATCCCCAGGGGGGCAACGTCTTCGCCGCGCAGGGCGGCCTGCGCGTTGACGCCAGATCTACACCCGCGCCTGGAACCTGGTGGCGGCGGAGCTTCCGTTGGCACTGGGCAGGTATTTCGCTGGCTTTCTGGGTAGGGATCGGGCGGGAATGGCCACGCCTCACACGCCATCCTCTGCTGCGCAGCTCTGCGAGTCCGCCCCCGCGCCGTGCGCCCCGCGCGCTGCGCGCACGACGGGCTCGGTGCCTATGACAGTTACGTCAGCCAGTCCCCAGGCTCCCCTTGAGGGGAGCTGTCAGCGCAGCTGACTGAGGGGTCCTGCGAAGCAGCTGTGTTGCCTTCCCCCTTCCCGACTCCCTACTCTCCCCGTCAGAGCGGCGCGTCGTCTGCGAAGTTCGGTTCGCGTTTCTCGCGGAGGCTGCTGAGGCCCTCGCGGACGTCGGGGCCGGTGAAGCCGAGGAATTCCAGGGCCAGGGAGGCGTCGAAGGTGGGTCCGGCCTGCCGGAGCCAGTTGTTGAGGGCGTATTTGGTCCAGCGGATGGCGGTGGGGCTGCCGCTGGCGAGTTGCCGGGCGACCTTCCAGGCGCGGTCCAGGAGTTCGTCGTCGGGGACGGTGAGGCTGACGAGGCCGATGCGTTCGGCTTCGATGCCGCTGACGGGCTCGCCGGTCATGAGGTGGTACTTGGCCTTGTTCAGGCCGCACAGCAGGGGCCAGATGATCGCGGCGTGGTCTCCGGCGGCCACACCGAGCCGGACGTGCCCGTCGAGGAGGCGGGCGGTGTGGGCGGTGATGCTGACGTCGGCGAGCAGCGCGACGGCGAGTCCGGCGCCGACGCAGGGGCCGTGGATGGCGCTGACGATGGGTTTTGAGCAGTTGATGACGTTGTACACGAGGTCGCGGGCTTCCTTCCAGACGCGGGTGAGGGTGGTGAAGTCGCGGCTCATCTCCTCGATCAGGGTGAAGTCCCCGCCACTGCTGAAGCCGCGTCCGTCGCCGCGCACGAGGACGCAGCGGATGCCGGGCGTGTCGTCGATGTCGCGCCACACGCGGGTCAGGGCGCGGTGGGCGTCGGCGTTCACGCTGTTGAGGGTCTTGTCGTTGCGGATGACGATTTCGAGGATGCCGTCGCCGTGCAGCTGGAGGTGCAGGCCGGGGTACGCGCCGGGCGCGGTGAGGTGGGTTGTGGTCATGCGGGCAGGGTAGCGGGCGGGGCGCTGGGGTGTGCGGGTGGGTGTCCGGGTGGGCCGGATGCCACGTCGGATGCGCGGCCGGGTTCATGAGGTGGGGGTGGCCCTCCCCCAGTGCGGGCATGTCCGGCAGCGCGGGCGGCAGGCGCGGCTTACGGTGAAGGGGTGAAAACAGTCTGGTTGGGAGTGGTGGGTGCGGCGCTGCTGGGGGCACTGGTGTCATGCGGGGATACGAGCGTGAAGGAACCGGCGGGCGAGGTGACGGTGAACGTGACCGAGCAGGACGGGAGTGCGTTCTCGTACACGACCCGTGTGGATTTCCGGCCGACCCTGAAACCTGTCTCCGAGTTGAGTGCGGATGAGGCGGCGCTCCTGACCGCGTTGAACGGGGAGCGGGCGCGGGGCGGGTCGTGCACGGACCCGCAGGGAAAGGTGCACGTGTACGCGAAGACGGGAGAGTTGTCGCTGGAGGCGAACATCTACGTGGCGGCGCAGGGGCACGCGCAGGCGATGGTGAATGGAAATTTCGCCTCTCACGTCAATACCTCGGACATTTCGCTGCGCACGCCGATGCGGCGCATGGTGAAGGCTGGTTACAGGCCGGTGGCACCGGCGCAGGGAAAGGGTGAACTGTACTTCGAGGAGTCGCTGGCGTTCGGTCAGTTGACGGCGGCGGAAGTGGTGCAGGCGTGGAAGACCGAGAGCTTCCTGCACTGCCGCGCGATCTACATACCGCTGAATTACGGGGCGGTCACGGTCGTGAATGGCCGGGCAGGAAATCAGTACGGTCGGTACTGGGTGCTGAACACGTCCGGCGTGATCATGAACTGAGGCGGATGCCTGCCCCTCGGCCTTTACGTGGTCGGGGGGTTGCTTGTGTGGGGGGCGCGCCAGCCGAGGGTGCCGGTCAGGGCGGCGAGCAGCATGCTGCCCAGCACGAGGGGGGTGACGGTGGTCCAGCCGCCGCGTTCGAAGGCGTGACCGGCGATCAGGGAGGCGGCGGCGGCCCCGCCGTAGTACGCGAGGTGGTACAGGCCGGAGGCGAGGCTGCGGGCGTGGGTGACGTGGCGCTGCACGGCGTTCAGGGCGGCGGCCTGCGCGAGGAACACGCCGCAGGCGGCGGCGGCGACGCCCGTGATGACCAGCGGGAGGGGCGCGGCGAGGGTCAGGAGGAGGCCGGCGCTGCTGGTGGCGGCGGCGGTCAGCAGCGCGGTGCGGGGGCCGCGCGCGGCGAGGAACGGGGCGGCGACGGGCGTGATGACCACGCCGAGCAGGTACACGGCGAACACCGCGCCGGTCTGGGCGGTGTTCAGGTCGTAGGGGGGCGCGGCGAGGCGCAGGGTGAGGGTGTTGAAGGTGCCGACCAGCGTGAACAGGATCAGGAACCCGACGGCGCAGGTGGCCAGAAGGGGGGGGTTGTGCAGGTGGGCGCGCAGGCCCTTCAGGACGGCGCGGGGGTCGCGGTGGGGCGTGAAGGTCGGTTCGGGCGGCAGGTGGTGGGCGAGCAGGGTGCCGGTCAGGGCGGCGGCGGTCAGGAACCAGAACGCGGCGGGCCAGTGCCACTGCGCGGCGATCAGTCCGGCCAGGAAACGGCCGAGGAAGCCGCCGAGGACGGTGCCGGTCACGTAGGCGGTCAGGGCGCGGGTGCGGGCAGGGCCGGTGAGGGCGTCGCCGATGTAGGCGGTCAGGGCGACCATCACGCCGGGAATCAGCAGGCCCTGCGCGAACCGGGCGGCGTTCAGGGCGTCCAGGGTGTGGGCCTGCGTGGCGAGCAGGGCGGGCAGGGTCAGCAGCGCGAAGGCGGCGGTGACGGTGCGGCGGCGGCCGGCGGCGTCGGCGAGGATGCCGGCCAGCGGCGCGGCGAGGGCCATGGCGAGCATGGTCGCGCCGATCACGCCGCCCACGCGGGCGGGTCCGGCGTGGAATTCGCGGGCCAGGGTGGGCAGCAGGCTCTGGGGGGCGTACACGTTCAGGAACACCAGGGTGCCCAGCGCGGCGAACAGCAGCGGCGGGGCGCCGCGGGTGGGTGGGGTGGGCACGCGGGTCAGGGCAGGCCAGTCAGGCCGTGTTCGTTGACCAGGGCGGTCGTTTCGCCCAGGCTGGCGGCGCGGGCGGGGTCGGGCGTGCCGGGCGGGCCGGGCAGGAGCAGGGTGGGGCGGGCGTCCAGGCCGACGCTGCCGGTGGTGTCCAGGCGTTCGAGGACGGCGCCGAAGGTCCAGTCGCGGGCCCACAGGCGCTTGACGGCCTGCAGGGCGGCGGTGCCGCTGGTGTGCGCGCCGGGCGGCTGGTACGGGGCGGGTTCGGCGTGCAGGGTGCCGGGGCGGCGGGCGTGCAGCGGCGCGTGGTCCAGCGCGGCGGCGCGCAGCGCTCCGTGGAACTGCTGTACGGCGTCGTCCAGCAGGTAGCTGGTGCGGATCAGCGCCTGGGCCTGTGCGCTCAGGGGTTCCAGGGCGTCCTCGTCGATGCGGGTGGGGCGAATGGGGGTGAACAGTCGCGCCAGCCGTTCCGGGAGGTTGTTCTGCCGGTAGAAGGCTTCCTCGAAGGTGGCGGGAACGAGCAGCCCGCTCACGCCGTGGCGGGCCAGCCGGGCGGGTTCGTTCCCGTGCAGGGTGGGGTTCCGGGCGGCTTCCACGAAGCTCAGCATGTGTTCAGGGTAGCGCGGGCTGCTGCCCGGGGCGGCGTGGGTGTCCGGCCCGCCCGGCGGGCCTGCCTGACCTGAACGGGGACGGGGCGCTCCGGGAGGCGGGGTCCGGGTCATACGGACTGCCGTTTGTCTCGCTGACAATCTGGAACTTCACCGGATTGCCAGCTCCACGTCCGGCAGCCCGCCCTGCTCCTCCTCTGCGGGGCAGCTCTCCGAGTCGCATCCGCTCGGATTGAATGGGCTGCAAAGACCATTCAATCGGAGTCCGTCTCATACGGATTCCGTTTGTTTCGTTAACAGATCGGAACACCACCGATCTGTCAACTCCACGTCCGGAACCCGCCCAGCTCCCACTCGCATCCGCTCGGATTGAATGGGCTTTGCAGCCCATTCAATCGGAGTCCGTCTCAGTTCAGGCCGTGGCTCAGGCGGGCGCGCATCCAGGATTTCACGCTGCTGGCGCCGGGCGTGTCGCGCACGACGACTGCCACGTACCCGAACGGTACGGGGCAGACGACGAGGACGCGGTCCTGGAATTCCAGTTGCACGGCCCGGACGGGCGCGGCGGCCTGCAGGTGGTGCGCGACGCCGTGCGCGGCCGTGCCGAGGAAACGGACGTACGCGCCGACCTCCGGGTCGAGCGGCACGGCGTTCAGCGGCACCCCGGCCGGGTCGAAGGCCCAGGCGGCGGTCACGCCGGGCAGGACGTTCAGACCGGCGGTGAACATCTGCGCCTGCGCGGCCTGCTGCGCGCGGCGGGCGGCGGTGTCGGCCGGGTCGGTGTCGGCCGGGTCTGCCAGGGTGGGGGCGGGGACGCTGGGGGGCGGGGTCGCGGCGTCCGGGCGGGTGGCGGGCAGGGGGGTCGGGGTGGTGTCCGGGGTGGCCGGCGCGGCGCTGGCAGGCAGCGGACTGGCGGGCGGGGAGGTGGCCTGCAGGGTGGCGGCGCTGTCGGCCAGCCATTCCTGCAGGGCCGGGAACAGCACGCCGGGCCGCAGGGGCTTACGCAGCACGTCCAGCACACCCAGTTCGCGGGCCTCGGCGCGCAGGTCGTCCTCGACGATGCCGGTCATGAACACCACGGGCAGGTGCGGGTGGGTGCGGCGCAGCGTGCGGGCCAGTTCCACGCCGTTCATGCCGGGCATGCGCACGTCGGTCAGGACCAGGGCCGTGTCGGGGGTCAGCGCGGCCAGCGCCGCCTGTCCGCTGTCCGCCACGCGGACGGGCAGGTGCGGTGAGAGCAGGAATTCCATGGTCTGAAGCACCCCTGGGCTGTCGTCCACGATCAGGATCGAGGGGCGCCGGGGCAGGTGGGCCGTCATGCGGACCAGCCTAACTGAACGGGCGTCACTCTGCCGTCACGGTTGCAGACATGGGCGTGACCTTTCGCACAACCGGGCGGCCGGGGAGGGCTCCGGCATACTGCGCGCATGACATCCAGACTGCCCGACCGGCCCCAGGCTCACCGTCCACCCGACCTGCCGGGCACACTGGACCGCCTCCTGGCACTGGACGCCCGCCTGAGCGGCGTGTGGGCCTGGGTGCAGGGCCAGATGCAGCCGGACGCCGCGCACGACAGCGCACACCTGGCGCGCGTGGCGCGCTGGACGCTGCGCTGCGCTCCGGACGTCCCGCCGGCCCTGGCGGTCGCGGCGGCGCTGACGCACGACGTGGTGAACCTCCCGAAGAACCACCCGCAGCGGGCGCAGGCCAGCGAGCTGAGTGCCCAGGCAGTGCAGGCGACCCTGCCGGGCCTGGGGTTCACGCCCGGCGAGGCGCGCGAGGTGGCGCTGGCTGTGCGCGACCACAGCCACTCGCGGGGCGCGGTCCCGCAGACGCCGCTGGGCGAGGCCCTGCAGGACGCCGACCGCCTGGACGCCCTGGGGGCGCTGGGCGTGCTGCGCGTGGCGGGCGTGGGTGGGCAGCTGGGCCGCGCGCCGCTGCACCCGGACGACCCCTGGGCGCAGCGGCGCGAACCGGACGACCTGGCGTTCACGGTGGATCACTTCTTCACCAAGCTGCTGCGCCTGGACGGCACCTTCCGCACGCCTGCCGGGCAGGCCGAGGCACGCCGCCGCACCCGGACCATGCGTGCCTTCCTGGCCGAACTGGCCAGTGAACTGGAGGTCGACCCGCCGGGCGAGTGACGGTCGGCCCTCCCCGGTCAGTTCTCCTGCAGGTGGGCGTGGTCGTTGTAGCTGACCAGGGTCCAGCGGCCCTGCGTGCGGGTCAGGGTGGTGAGGCTGGTGTGTGCCAGCTGGTAGTTGAAGGGCAGCACGTAGCCGGGGACGGGCCGGGCGGGCCAGTCGAACAGGTGGCACAGCAGGGCGCGGATGGCGGCGCCGTGCGTGAAGGCGATCACGCGGCCCGGCGAGAGTTCGTCGGCCCAGTCGCGCAGGCGGTCGGCGACCTGCGCGAGGCTCTCGCCGCCGGGGGCGGGCAGGGTCCAGGGGTCGCGTTGCCAGTCATGGTAGGCGGGGTCGCGCTGCACGTCGTCGGTGGTGACGCCCTCGAACTGCCCGAAGTTCAGTTCGCGCAGGCGGGCGTCGAGGGTCAGGGGCGCGCCGGGCAGGGTCAGTTCGGCGGTGCGGGCGGCGCGGCTCAGGTCACTGCTGTGCACCTGGTCAACCGCGCGGCCCCGCAGGCGGGCGTGCAGCCGCGCGGCCTGCGTTTCACCCAGGGTGCCCAGGGGTGTGTCGGTCCAGCCCTGCCAGCGGCCCGCGCCGTTCCAGTCGGTGGCGCCGTGGCGGACCAGCGTCAGGTGCAGGGCGTCCGGGGCGGGGGTGGTCACGGGCGGGCCTCGGGGTCCGGCTGGGCGCTGCGGCTGTCGTGCCCGTCGGCCAGGGGCGGCACGGGGCGGGGGCGGTTGTGGTCGTCGAGTGCCACGAACACGAAGTAGCCGGTCGTGGCGAGTTCCTGCTCGCCGGTCGGCATGTCCTCGCGGTACACGTCCACGCGGATGGTCATGCTGGTGCGGCCCACCTTCACGACCTGCGCGTCGAGGGCGACGGCGTCTCCCACGCGGATCGGGACGTGGAAGTCCACGCCGTCCATGCGGGCGGTCACGACGTTCCCGCCGGCGTGGCGGACGGCGGCGATGCTGGCCGCCTTGTCCATCAGGGACAGGACCCAGCCGCCGAAGGCCGTGCCGTGGTAGTTGGTGTCCTTGGGGAACACCAGTTCCAGCATGCGGGCGCGGCTGCGGGGGGCCGGGTTGCGGGTGGGGGCGGGGTCGGTCACAGCTCATCAGTGTAGGGCGCGTGCGGCTGCGCGGGGCCGTTGCGGTCTGGGTAGGGGCGGCACCTGCCGGGTGACAGGGCCCGTGGCCGGCGCACCCGCCGGGCCGCCCGGGACCGGCTGGCAATTGACAGGTGACGGGCAGGTCCGCAGGGGTGATTGACACCCCCCCGGGCGCGTGCCACCATGATCTGCACTCACAACTTGGACTATGTTCAGCGTTTCAGGAGCGGGGCAGCTGGTGCCCCTCCGCGCTGGCCTCGGGAGGTTCCTATGAAGAAACGACTTCTCTTCCCCACCCTGCTGGCCGCCCTGGCCGGTTCCGCCCTGGCCGACAAGGTCGTGAACATCGGGTATTCCGGCCCGCTGTCCGGCGCGGCCGCCTTCTACGGCAAGGACGTCCAGAGCGGCATCGACATGGCCATCGCCGAACTGAACAAGACCGGCGTGACGGTCAAGGGCGAGAAGGTCACCTTCAAGCTCGTGGCCCTCGACGACCGCTACCTGCCGAACGAGACCGCCACGAACGTCAAACGCCTGACCAGCCAGGGCATCGACATCGTGTTCGTGCCGCACGCCGGCGGGATCCTGACCGTGCAGCCCATGACCGCCCGCGACCCGGAATTCCTGCTCGTGGCGTACTCCAGCGAACCGAAGATCCTTGAATCCCGCAACCCGCTGACCTTCATGCTGCCGCCCCGCTACGACAACTACCTGCAGCCCTTCGTGGGCACGCAGATGAAAGCCTTCGGCAAGAAACTGGGGCTGGTCGGCACCACCAGCGCCTACGGCAAGCAGTGGACCGAGGCGATCAGCGGCGAGTGGAAGAAACAGGGCGGCACCGTCGGCAGCAACAACGGCGTCGACTACAACACCACCGTGGATTACTCCAGCGCCGTCACCAAGGCCCTGGCCGAGAAACCCGACGTGCTGTTCATCGGCGGCCCCAGCCAGCCCACCGCGCTGGTCGTGAAGGCCGCGCGTGAACAGGGCTTCAAGGGCGGGTTCATCGTGATGGACCAGGCGAAATTCGAGCAGATGGACCAGCTGATTCCCCGCAACTACCTCGACGGCAGCGTGGGCGTGCTGCCCACCAAGGAATTCGCCGGCACGCAGCTGTTCGTCGCGCAGTACCAGCGCCTGTACAAGAAGATCCCCACCAGCGAGGCCGCGCTGAACTACATGGGCATGAACGTGCTTGCCAAGGCCATGGAACTGGCCGGCACGACCGAAGACCCCCGCGCCATCCGCGCCAAACTGGACGCCGCCGCCAAGGCCCTGCCGCAGAGCAAGACCGTGTACAAGCTGTTCGGCGTGACCGAGACCGGGCACGTGGACGCCGAGTTCGTGGTCGCCAGCGTCAAGGGCGGCCAGTACACCCGGCTGCGCCTGATCAAGACCTTCAAGTAAAGCTCCCCGCGCCGCCGGCTGCGCCGTTCCCTCCCGCCTGACCGCACACGCGCGCCCCGCACCCCGCCGGGCGCGCGCAGCTGTTTCGCCACGTTCTCGACCCCCGAAGGAGTTTCACCTTGACCACTGTGCTGCAACAACTTTTCAATGCCCTGGCGCTGGGCGGCGTGTACGCCCTGGTGGCGCTGGGCCTCACGCTGGTCTACGGCGTGATGCGCGTCCCGAACTTCGCGCACGGCGGGCTGTACATGCTCGGCGCGTACTTCACGTACGCGCTGCTCAGCGGGCTGGGCCTGGGGTACGTGCCCGCCCTGCTGCTGTCGGCGGTGGGCGTGGCGGCGCTGGCGGCGCTGCTCGAGCGGGTGATCTTCTACCCGCTGCGCAACGCCCCGCACGTTCACCCGATGATCGCGGCCATCGGGGTGCTGTTCTTCCTGGAGGCGCTGATCTCGCACCCGCGCGTGTTCGGGCCGGACTTCAAGCAGATTGCCGAGCCGGTGCCGGGCATCCTGAACCTGGGCGGCGTGACCCTGACATGGCAGCGGTTGCTGATCATCGCGGCGAGCGTGCTGGTGATGCTGGGCCTGAACTTCTTCCTGAAACGCACCCTGACCGGCGCGACCATCGAGGCCATGAGCCAGAACCGTGAGGGTGCGCGGCTGGTGGGCATCAACACCAACCGGGTGGGCATGCTGACCTTCGCGATCAGCGGGGCGCTGGCGGCCGTCGCGGCGAGCCTGATCGCGCCGATCAACGCGGTGACGCCCAGCATGGGCGAGGTCATGAACCTCAAGGTGTTCGCGATCATCATTCTGGGCGGCATGGGCAGCATTCCGGGCGCCATCGTGGGCGCGTTCCTGCTGGCCTTCACCGAGGTGTTCGGCGGCTTCTACATCAACCTGGACTTCGCGGACGTGATCGGCTTCGCGATGCTGGTCGTGGTGCTGGCCATCCGCCCGCAGGGCCTGTTCCGGAGGGGCACGTGAAGGCCCCGGTGACGCTTGGCACGCCGGCCGGCGCGAGGGCGGGCCTGCCGCTGGGGCGCCTGGTGTGGCCGGCACTGTTCGTGCTGGCGGCGCTGCTGCCGCTGCTGCGCCCCAGCGGATACCTGCTGGACATCGGCGTGAACATCATGATCTGGGCGATGGTCGCGTACGGCCTGAACGTGATGCTGGGGTACACCGGGCTGCTGCCGCTGGCGCACGCGGGGTTCTTCGGGATCGGGGCGTACACGGTGGGCATCCTGACCCTGAAACTCGGCTGGAGTTTCTGGCTGGCGTGGCCGCTGGCGGTGGCGCTGTGCGCCGTGCTGGGGCTGCTGCTGGGGCTCGTGGCGTTCCGCACCAAGGGGGACGCCTTCTCGATCTTCACGCTGGGCGTGGGCGTGATCATCACGCTGGTCATCAACAAGTGGGACGCCCTGACCGGCGGGAACGACGGCCTGAACGGCGTCGCGCCCCCGGCCGGGCTGGAGGCGTTCTCGCAGGCGCTGGGCCTGAAACTCTCGGCCGGCTTCTACCTGCTGGCGCTGGTCAGCCTGGCGCTGACGGTCCTGGTGGTCGCGCGGGCGCGGGCCAGCACCTTCGGGCTGTCGCTGATCGCCATCCGTGGCGGCGAGGACCTGGCGCGCAGCGCCGGCATCAACGTGTTCGCGCACAAGCTGCGCGCCATGATGCTCTCGACCGCCATCGCGGGCTTCGCGGGCGGCCTGTACGCCGTGTTCGTGGGTTTCCTCGGGTCGGCCGTGACCGGCCCGACCACGACCTTCACGGTGCTGCTGTACCTGCTGGTGGGCGGGCTGGGCACGCTGGGCGGCCCGCTGGTCGGGACGGCCATCATCTACGGGCTCACGCAGGTCCTCAAGGGCCTGCAGGACTATCAGTACATCGTGTTCGGGCCGCTGCTGGTGCTGCTGGTGATGTTCGCACCTCACGGACTGGCCGGCCTGTGGGCGCGGCTGCAGGCCCGCCGGGTGCCGGCCGGCACCGGGACGCCCACCCAGGAGAACGACCATGCTTGACGTTCAGGACCTCGGCATCCGCTTCGGCGGCCTGCACGCCGTGAAGGACGTCACGGCCAGCATTCCCGCCGGGCAGATCACGGCCATCATCGGCCCGAACGGCGCGGGCAAGAGCACCTTCTTCAACCTGATCAGCGGCTTCTACCAGCCGACCTCGGGCAGCATCCGCTTCGCCGGTGAGGACATCACGCGCCTGAAAACCCACGAGGTCGTCTCGCGCGGCATTGCCCGCACGTTCCAGACGACCACCATCTACCGGGAACTGACGGTACTGGAAAACGCCATGATCGGCCACCGGGTCCGCACGCGCGCCGGCCTGCTCGACGCCCTGCTGCGCACCGGCCGGGAACGGCAGGACGTGCAGGGCAGCCGCGACGGGGCCATGCAGGCGCTGACCCGCGTGGGCCTCGCGCGGCAGGCGCACCTGCCGGCCGGGGCGCTCACGCAGGAAGGGCAGAAACGCGTGGGGATCGCCATGGCGCTCGCCAGCGACCCGAAACTGCTGCTGCTGGACGAACCGGCCGCCGGCATGAACCCCGAGGAGACCGTGAACCTGATGAGCCTGATCCGTGAACTGGTGGCGGGCGGCCTGACGGTCGCGCTCGTCGAACACAAGATGAGTCTGGTGATGGGCCTCGCCGATCAGATCCTGGTGCTGCACCACGGGCAGAAGATCGCGGCCGGCACGCCCGCGCAGGTCAGCCGCGACCCGGCCGTCGTTGAGGCGTACCTCGGGTCGCACGCGCACGGCGGGCAGATGGGCCAGACCACCACACCGGAGCAGGGAGCGGCGCATGCTTGAGGTCCGTGACCTGAACGTGAACTACGGGCATTTCGTGGCGCTGCGCGGCGTGAGCCTGACCGTGCAGCCCGGCGAGATCGTGGTGCTCCTCGGCGCGAACGGCGCGGGCAAGAGCACGCTGTTCCGCACCCTGAGTGGCCTGCAGCGCCCCAGCGGCGGCAGCGCCACCTGGAACGGCATCAGCCTCACGACCGGCCGCCCGGAGTTCAACGTGGCGAACGGCGTGGCGCAGTGCCCGGAAGGCCGCCTGCTGTTCCCGGAGCTGAGCGTCGAGAAGAACCTGCGCCTGGGGGCCTTCGTGCACCGCCGGGACGCTGCCGGCACCACGCGGGAACTGGAACGCATCTATGAACTGTTCCCGGCGCTCGTCGAGAAGCGCGGCTCGCCCGCCGGGAGCCTGTCGGGCGGGCAGCAGCAGATGGTCGCCATTGCCCGCGCCCTGATGGCCCGCCCGCAACTGCTGCTGCTGGACGAACCCAGCCTGGGCCTCGCGCCGCTGGTCGTCGAGCAGGTGTTCCAGGCGGTGCAGCGCGTGAACACCGAGGGCGTGTCGGTGCTGCTGGCCGAGCAGAACGCCTTCGCGGCGCTGGGCATCGCGCACCGTGGGTACGTGCTGGAGGGCGGGCAGATCACGCTGGACGGCCCGCAGCAGGCGCTGATGACCGACGACCGCGTGCGCAGCGCGTACCTGGGCGTCTGATGACCACCCCCGAATCCCCGGCGGTCCGGCAGGGCGTGTCACTGGACCGCCTGGAGCGCTGGGAGACGCACCTGAAAACCCGCTACCTGGACACCGGCATCCTCCCGAACGCCCTGACGCTGGTGTACCGCCGGGGCGAGACCGTGCACCGGCACGCGCAGGGCTTCGCGGACGTGGAGGGAAGCGTGCCGCTGCGGGACGATCACATCTTCCGCATCTACTCCATGACCAAACCCGTCACCAGCCTCGCGTTCATGATGCTGGTCGAGGACGGCCTGACGACCCTGAGCGACCCGGTCAGCTCCGTCCTGCCGGAGTGGGCGAACCTGGGTGTGTGGACCGGCGGCACACTGGGCCGCTTCACGGGCGAGGCGCCGCGCCGCCCCATGCGGATGGTGGACCTGCTGCGCCACACGTCCGGCCTGAGTTACCACATCCAGCAGGGCGGGCACCTGGACGGCGCGTACCGCGACCTGGGCCTGGGCGTGAAGACCACCCTGCCGGAATTCGTCGCGGCCCTGGCGGACCTGCCGCTGGAGCACGAACCCGGCGAGCACTGGCATTACTCGGCCGCCACCGACGTGCTCGGGTACGTGATCGAACGCCTGAGCGGCCAGCCCTTCGAGGACTTCGTGCGGGACCGCATCCTGACGCCGCTGGGCATGACCGACACGGCCTTCCACGTCCCGGCCGACAAACTGGACCGCTTCATGCCGTGCTACGCCCTGACCGGGCAGGGCCGCGTGCTGTTCGACCCGGCCGCCGGACGCTTCGCGCGCCCGCCGCACTTCGTGTCCGGCGGGGGCGGCCTCGTCTCCACCGCCGCCGACTACCTGCGCCTGTGCCGCCTGTTCCTGCGTGGCGGCGAACTGGACGGCACGCGCCTGATCAGCCCCAAGACCATGGAACTCATGACCCGCAACCACCTGCCCGGCGGGGCCGACATCGCCAGCATGGCCCTCTCCCCCATTGCCGTGTCCGAAACCAGCGCCGCCGGGGTGGGCTTCGGGCTGGGGTTCGCCGTCACGCTGGACCCCGTGCGCACCATGCGCGCCGGGAACGCCGGGGATTACTCGTGGGGCGGCGCGGCCGGCACGTACTTCTGGATCGACCCGGTCGAGGACCTCGCCGTGATCTTCATGACCCAGCTGCTGCTCTCGCCCGACCGGGTGCGCGACGACCTGCGCACCTTCGTGTACGCCGCCCTGACCGACACGCCCACCCAGCCCCGCAGCCTCGCCTGAACACCTCCGGTGGCGTGGCAAATACCCCTCCTACGGACTCCGATTGAATGGGCTGCAAAGCCCATTCAATCCGAGCGGATGCGACTCGTAGAGCTGCTCCGCAGAGGAGGAGAGAAACGCCCCTCCGGACGTGGAGTTGGCAGATCGGTGGTGTTCCGATCTGTCAACGAAACAAACGGCAGTCCGTATCATCCCCTGCTACGCAGGGCCCTCTCCCCACGGAGAGGGTCTTTTGCCTGTGTAGGGAGACGTTTACAGTTCTGGACCCGCCTGCTTACACGGGTGGCTTATTCTGAGTTCAGTCGCCCCCGGAGGGGCTGCACTCCGGACGAGAGCACCGCCGTACCCGGTCAAGACAAGACGGCGCGACACTCTGGAGGTGTCACATGGCATGGACGCTGCTGGTTCTCGCGGGTCTGCTGGAAGTCGGCTGGGCCATCGGTCTGAAGTACACGGAGGGCTTTACCCGCCCGCTCCCCACGGTCCTGACGGTGGCGAGCATGATCGCCAGCATGGCGCTGCTGGGGCTGGCGACCAGGACGCTGCCGATCGGCACGGCGTACGGCGTGTGGGTGGGGATCGGCGCGGTCGGGGCCGGGATTCTGGGCATCGTGCTGCTGGGCGAATCGGCCAGTCCGGCGCGGCTGGCGTTCATGGCGCTGATGGTCGTGGCGATCATCGGCCTGAAAGTCACGAGCTGACGGGCAGCTCCCGCGCGGCTGGCGGGGTCAGGCGTCCACGCCGACGGCCTCGCTGACGCTGCGCAGGCCGTCGCGTTCCAGCAGGGCGTTCAGGCCGGTGTGGAGGCGGCGCACGAGGCCGGGGCCCTCGTAGACCAGGGCGGAGTACACCTCGGTCAGGGAGGCCCCGGCGCGGATCTTGTCGTAGGCGTCCTGCGCGGTGAAGATGCCGCCCACGCCGACGATGGGGGTGCGCCCGGCGGTCTGGCGGTACGCGGCGCGGATCAGCTCGGTGCTGCGGGTGGTCAGGGGGCGTCCGCTGAGGCCGCCGGCCTGCGTCTGGTGCGGGTGGGTGAGGCCGCTGCGGTCCAGGGTGGTGTTGCTGATGATCAGGCCGGACGCTCCGGCGTTCACGACGGCGTCCACGCTGGCCTCGAAGTCGGCGGGGTGCAGGTCCGGCGCGAGTTTCACCAGGACCGGCGGGGTGCTGAGGGTCCGGACGCGCCCGGCTTCCACACCGTCCACGACGGCCCGGACCAGGGCGGCCAGTTCGCCTGCAGCCTGCAGGGCGCGCAGGCCCGGCGTGTTGGGGCTGCTGACGTTCACCACGAACGCGTCGGCGACGTCCTGCAGGGCCGTGACGCACTTCAGGTAGTCGTCGGTGGCGGCCTCGTTGGGCGTGACCTTGTTCCGGCCGATGTTCACCCACACGGGCGCGGTGCGGTGCGGCAGGGCGCTCAGGTGGGCGTGCAGGGCGGCCGCGCCGGCGTTGTTGAAGCCCATGCGGTTGATGAGCGCCTGGTCGGGCGGCAGGCGGAACAGGCGGGGGCGGTCATTCCCGGCCTGCGGGAGGGGCGTGACCGTCCCGACTTCCAGGAAGCCGAAGCCCAGGGCGCTGAAGGCGGGGACGGCCACGCCGTTCTTGTCGAGGCCGGCGGCCAGTCCGACCGGGCTGCTGAAGGTGCGGCCCCACAGCGTCTGCGTCAGCGCGGGCGCACCGGGCGCGGTCACGCGGCGGGCCAGGGCGGGCCACGCGGGCACGCGCGAGGCGAGCTGCAGTCCGTTGATGGTGAGGTGGTGGGCGTCCTCGGCGTCCAGGCGGAACAGCAGTGGCTTGATCAGCGAACGGTACACGGCCCCCAGGATAGGGGATGGGGGAGGGAAACCGGCGCGGCTGCCCTCCCCCATCCGGTGGGTCGCGTCATCCCGGCGGCGGGTAGTGGGGTTCGAGCTGCACGAGGCGGGCGTGCTGCTGGCGGTCGCTCTCCTCGATCAGGTCGGCCAGGGTGGTGCCGCCCAGCACGTCGCGCAGGGCGCTGTCCACGCGGTACCAGAGGCTCTGGGTGCCGCAGACGTTCTGGCTGTCGCAGACGTGGTCGTCCTCGACGCACTGCACGGGGGCGATGCTGCCTTCCATGGCGGTGACGACGTCGTAGGCGTTGATCTCGTGGGGGGGGCGGGCGAGGCGGTAGCCGCCGTGCGCGCCGCGGATGCTCTTGATGAACCCGGCGCGGCGCAGGTTGCTGGCGATCTGCTCCAGGTAGTGCTGGCTGATGCCCTGGCGTTCGGACACGTCCTTGAGGGGTACGGCCTCGCCGCCGCGCCGCGCGATCTCGATCAGGGCGCGCAGGCCGTACTGTGCTTTGGTCGACACCCACATGCTGTCCATTCTACCCCCTAATTCCGGGCGCAGTGTAAGGAATTCAGGAGTTAACAGGAATGATTCTCATCTGGGCCGGGGGCGGTTCCCTGCGGGCGAGACGCTGCGGATAGCATGGGGCCATGCCGGTCCTGTTCATTCATGGTGTCGCCGTACGCGAGCAGGGCGAGAGCGGCTGGGAGGACGTGCGCCGCGCCACGCAGGGCATCGAGTGGCCCGCCGTGCAGGCAGCGCTGCGCCGTCACCTCGCGCCGGTCCTGAATCCCGGCGCGCCAGAGCGGGTGCAGGTGGACCGCGTGTACTGGGGGGACCTGGGCGCGCAGTACGCGCGGGGCGGGTTGTTCCGCGCCGCCCGCGCGGAGGCCGCGCCGGACCCCGCCCCCGCCAGCCTGAACGACGAGGACCTGGGCGAGGCGCTGGAAGCGCGGCTGCGGGCCACGCACGCGCTGCGCGACTGGCCGGACGTGATCACGGCGGCGTGGCAGGCCGCCCGCGACCGCCCGCTGCGGGCCATGGTGGCGGACCTGCCGCCCCCCGAGCAGTGGGGCGTGCTGGAGGCCGCGGTGAACGCGCGGCTGGGCCGCCCCCCCGCCCCGCGCCGGGTCCGGCCGCACCGGACGTTCCGGCGGCTGGACCCGCCGGCGGCCCCGCACCTACCCGCGGGACTGCAACTGTCGCAGCGGCGGAACGTGCAGCGGGCCATGCTGGAACTGCGCCGCCCGCTGGAGGCCTTCGTGCCGCTGTTCGTGGGGGACGTGCTGGCGTACCTGAACACGCGCGGCACACCGGATGCGCCGGGGCCGGTTCCGCGGCGGGTGCTGGGGGCGCTGCGTGCGGCGCACGCGGCCCGCACGCACCCGCACGAGCCGCTGGTGGTCCTGACGCACTCGATGGGCGGGCAACTCATGCATGACGCGCTGAGTGCGTTCCTGCCGGCCGATCCGGCGCTACAGGACCTGCGGGTGGACTTCTGGTGCGCGGCAGGCAGTCAGGTGGGGTTGTTCCACGAACTGGGCGTCACGCTGGGCGGCGCGCCGGACACCCTGGCCTCCGCGCGGCTGGGGTACTTCTGGAACGTGTGGGCGTACTCGGACCTGCTGAGCTTCCGGGCGCAGGGGGTCGTGCCGGGCGCGCACGACACGGCCTTCCCGCTGCCGGGGCTGGTGCGCTCCGATCACGTGGCGTACCTGACGGACGCGGACTTCTACCGCACGCTGGCCGCGAAGGTGCAGGTGCACGCGGGGCCGGGACCGTCCGGGGCAGTAGGCCCGTTAGAATCCGGCCCGTGAACGGCCCCGCTGCCCTGCCCGCCCGCCTCTTCCCTGCCCGGCCCTCCCCGGCGGACGTGCTGCGCCGCCTGCGTGCGGCGGGCGCGCCGGGCGTGGTGCTGCTGGAGTCGCTGGGGCCGGTCGTGCCGTACGGGTCGCGGTCGTTCCTGAGCGCGTGGCCGCGGCGGGTGTCGCACGACCTGCCGCCCCGCCCGCCGGGGAACGCGTTCTTTCCGGCGTGGCTGGGCGGCCTGAAGTACGAGGCGGCCCGCGCGTTCGGGCTGGCCGCGCACGCCCCGCACGGGCAGGCGATGTGGTGGGGCGAGTACCCGTCCGGGCTGGTGTGGGACCGCGCGGCGGGCACGCTGGAGATCGTGGGCGAGCCGCACGTGGACTGGGCGGCGCTGCTGGCCCTTGACCCCGGAACGGAGCCGACGCTGAGCGTGGGGCCGTTCGGCGCGGACGACGTGGACTACCCGGCGGGCGTGCGGGCCGTGCAGGAGCTGATCCGCGCCGGCGAGGTGTATCAGGTGAACCTGTCGCGCGGCGTGCGGGCGCAGGCGACGGGCGATCCGCTGGCGGCGTACCTGCGGCTGCGCGAGGTGAACCCCAGTCCGTTCATGGCCTTCGCGGACCTGGGCACCGAGGTGGTCGTGTCGTGCAGTCCGGAGCGCCTGGTGCGCTGGGCAGGGAATGACCTGAGCGCGCGGCCCATCGCGGGCACCCGGCGGCGCGGCGGGACGCCCGCCGAGGACGCCGCCCTGGAAGCCGAACTGCGCGCCAGTGGCAAGGAGGTCGCCGAGCACACCATGCTGGTGGACCTCGTGCGGCACGACCTGGGCCGTGTGGCCGCGCCGGGCAGCGTCAGCGTGCCGGACCTGATGCTCGTCGAGCGTTACAGCCACGTCATGCACCTGGTGTCGGAGGTCACGGCGCAGGCCCGCCCGGACACGACGCTGCGCGGGGTGCTGGCCGCCACCTTCCCCGGCGGGACGATCACGGGTGCGCCCAAGGAGCGGGTCATGGAGGCCATCGCGGCGCTGGAGCCGGGGCCGCGCGGCTGGTACACCGGGGCGCTGGGCCTCGTGAGCGGCGCGGCGGTGGACCTGAACATCCTGATCCGCACGGCGGCCTTCACGCGGGCTGCCGGGGAGGCCTGGACGGTGGAGGTCCGCGCGGGCGGCGGGACCGTCATCGACGCCGACCCGGCGCGCGAGGCGCAGGAGACCGTCCACAAGGCCCAGGCCCTCCTGAGCGTGCTGGCGGGCGTGCCGGGCCGCGCCGCGCAGCCGCCCGCGCCGCCCACGCCGGGCGTGCCGTGGTCGCCTCCGCCTGCCGCCACGCGCACGGGGCTGCGGGTGCTGCTGCTGGACAACCGCGACTCGTTCACCTGGAATCTGGTGCATGACCTGCGGGCGCTGGGCGCGCAGGTGGACGTGCGCGGCCAGGACGAGGCGCTGGCGGACCTGCTGGCCCTCGCCCCGGACGCCGTGCTGGTCGGCCCCGGCCCCGGCACGCCGGACTCCAGCGGCGTCACGCTGCCCCTGACGGGCGCGTGCCTGGAGGGGAACGTGCCGCTGCTCGGCGTGTGCCTGGGGCATCAGGCACTCGGGCAGGTGCTGGGCGGCCGGGTCGAGCGGGCGCAGCCGGTGCACGGGCGGCCCGAGTTCGCGCGGCACGCCGGGACCGGTCTGTTCGCGGGCGTGCCGCAGGACGCGCCGTTCGGGCGGTATCACTCGCTGGTCGTGCGCGGCCTGAACCCGGCGTTCGTGACGGCCACCAGCGTGGACGGCGAGGTCATGGCGCTGGAGGTGCCGGGGCGGCCCGCGTGGGGCGTGCAGTTCCACCCGGAAAGCGTCCTGAGTCCCGCCGGGCGGACCCTGCTGGGCAACTGGCTGACCCTCAGCGCCGCGTGGCAGGGGAAATGAACCCGCTGCCGGACGGCGTGAACGCCCCCGCGTGGCTGCACGGCGCGACCGCCTTCACGACCGTCCGCACTCGGCTGGGCGCGGCGCTGCTGTGGCCCGATCACCTCGCGCGGCTGCAGGACACCTGCGCGTTCCTGGGCCTGCCCGCCCCGGACCCAGACCTGCCCCCGCCCGACCCGCACGCCTGGGGCCTGCTGCGCGTGACCGTCACGGAAGGCGGCACCCTCGCCTCGCACCGCCCCCTGACGCCCGGCCCCCGCCCGGACGGCGGCGTGACCGTCCGCCTGACCGGCGTGCAGGTCCACCCGCAGCTCGGCGCGCACAAGACCGGCAATTACCTGCCGTACCGCCTCGCCGCGCGGCAGGCCGCGCCCGCCTTCGAGGGGTGGCTGCTGGACGCAGGCGGGCAGGTGGTGGACGGCAGCCGCACCTCGCCGCTGCTGGAACTGGACGGGCAGCTGGTCGTCCCGGCCGGCGGGCTGCCCTCCGTGACCCGCGCCGCCTTCCTGCGCGGCACGCCGCACGCCACCCGGCCCGTCCACGCAGCCGAACTGGCCCGCGTGACCCGCGCGTGGGTGTGCGGCAGCGGCGTGGGGATCGTGCCGGTCGCCCGCCTTGAGGGCCTGCCCGGCGAATGCCCGGCGCGTGACCTGGGGGTGCGGTGGCCGGACACCCGGAACCCCGCGCTCGTCTGGCCTGGCTAGGGCGGCGTGGTGGGGGAAGCGGGGCCGGGCGCGGGAGGCCCCGTCGGCCTTCCCCACGACCGGTTCCTCCGCCACCGATACGGACTGCCGTTTGTTTCGCCGACCATCCGGAACTTCACCGGATGGCCAGCGCCACGTCCGGAGGGGCGTTTCCCTTCTTCTCTGCGGAGCAGCTCTCCGAGTCGCATCCGCTCGGACCCAGCGGGCTTTGCAGCCCCTTCAATCAGAGTCCGTATGACACAGCGTCGGATGGAACGGTGTTGGTAAACCGTTCCATCCGAGCGGAAGCGACCTGTAGCGCGGCCCCGCCGGGGAGCAGCGGGACGGGATGACAGGCGTGGTGGTGGCACCCAGGGGCGCTGGCGGGGGGTGACTGGAACAGACGGCAGGCCGTATCCGTGCTTCCGGAGCAGGGTGGAAAACGGTCTCCTGACGTCACCGTCCTGCCCGGTCGGATTCACCCGCCGTGCCAGCGCTCTAGTGGCGTTCGCTCTGGAGCTGGCCGCCGCCGACCACGTCGTCGAGTTTGACGGCGCCGTGCTTGCGCATGAGGCTCAGGGCCTCGTCGCCGCGTGTGCCGCTGGGGTCGCGGGCAATGACCATCACGTGGCCGCCCTTCATGCCGGCGTAGAACTTCTCGGCCTGCGCGGCGGGAACGCCCAGGCGGCGCAGCAGGTTCACGTAGTCGCCGTGGTCGCTGCCGGCCAGCGCGCCGAACAGGGCGCCGAGCGCGCCGCCGCCGATCACGCCGAACAGCATGCCCAGCAGCCCGCCGTCCTGGTAGATGCGGGTGACGGGGATGATCAGCAGCAGCAGCCAGATGGGGGTGGTGATGGCGAGGCCGCCGACGATTCCCAGGAACGCGCCCTTGAGGACGGCGGCGGAACCGGCCGGCTGGCCCGCCTCGGGGCTCACGCCGGTCTGCTGGGCGATGTCCTCCTCGGCGATCACGTCGGTCAGGGCGAAACCGAGGTGTTCACGTTCGAAGCCGCGCTGCTGCAGGGCCTGCAGCGCACCCTGCGCCTGTTGGGGTTCGCGGAAGAGAGCAACGACACTTTCCATACGAGGGTTTTAGCATGAGGGACATGTGACTGGCGAGGGACAAGCGGGCAGCGGGGGCCGGCCGACGCTTCATGTTCCGGGCGGGCAGGGACCGCGCCGGAAATGGGGGGAGAGGGGGGGGGTTTTTCGCGGGGAGAGGTACGTTTTGCCCCCCGGGCGTTTCCTATACTGCGCGCATGACTGGTGTAGCTGACCTCTGCGTTCCGGACGTGACTTTCGACGCGCGTCTGCGCGAGGTGCTGCGCTCGGACGTGGAGTTCATCGAGCTGATCGGGGACGATCTGGTGGCGGCGGGCGGCAAGCGGGTGCGGCCCACGCTGGTGCTGCTGGCGGCGCAGGCGCTGGGGGCGCGGCCGTCGGTGGGGAGCGGGGCGTGGAGTGACGTGCTGGACCTGGGCGTGGGTGTGGAACTGCTGCACTCGGCGTCGCTGCTGCACGACGACCTGATCGACGACGCCGATACCCGGCGGGGGCAGCAGGCGGCGTTCCGGCGCTTCGGGAACGTGGTGAGCGTCATGAGTGGGGATTTCATGCTCTCGCGGCTGCTGGTGCTGCTCTCGGGCCTGCCGGGCGGGCCGGTGTTGACGCGGATGTTCGGTCAGACGGCCAGCGTGATCTGCGAGGGCGAGGTGCTGCAGTTTCAGCTGGCGGCGTACCAGGAGTACGAGCTGAGGTACTACCTGCAGGTGATTCACGGCAAGACGGCGGCCCTGACGGAGCTGGCGGCGTCGGCCCCGGCGGTGCTGCTCGGCGCGCCGGCGCACGTGCAGGCGGCGCTGGCGACCTTCGGGCGGGAGTACGGCATGGCGTTCCAGATGCAGGACGACCTGCTGGACCTGTCGGGCGAGGAAGCGGTGATCGGGAAGCCGGTGGGTGGGGACCTGCGCGAGGGCAAGGCGACCCTGCCGGTGCTGACGCTGCTGGAGGGCCCGCACGCTGCGGAGGTGCGCGGCGTGCTGGAGCGCCGGGCGGCGCAGCCGGGGGACGTGGAGCGGGTGCGGGCGCTGGCGGCGCAGTCCGGGGCGCTGGAGCGGACGCGGGCCGAGATTCGCCGGCGGGCGCAGCTGGCGATCGAGGCGCTGGGCGCGTTGCCGGCGTCGGAGGCGCGGGAGGCGCTGGCACGGCTGGCGCAGCGGGAGATTGACCGGCTGAACTGACCCGGTGTCCGTTCTGGCAGTGTGGGCCGTTCACCCCGCGCTGCCCCTGTGGATGGGGCGGCCCTCGCGCGGTTCTCTGGATCGTCCGGCCGTGTGATACGGACTGCCGTTTGTTTCGCCAACAATCCGGAAGTTCACCGGATTGCCGGCTCCACGTCCGGAACCCGTGTTGCTCCCACTCGCTTTGCTCGGATTGAACGGGCTTTGCAGCCCATTCAATCGGAGTCCGTGTGACACGGACTGCCGTTTGTTTCGACGACCATCCGGAACTTCACCGGATGGCCAGCGCCACGTCCGGAGGGGCGTTTCTCTTCTTCTCTGCGGAGCAGCGCTCCGAGTCGCATCGCATCCGCTCGGACCCAGCGGGCTTTGCAGCCCCTTCAATCGGAGTCCGGATGACCGGCGTGGGGGGTAGCTGTCCTGCGGGTCAGGACGCCGGGCCGTGCGCGGCGTGGGCTGGTCGCGGGCGGTGGGCGGGCAGGCCGACCTGACAAGTGGCAGGTCTGCCGGGGGCTACGCGCAAGAATGCTGCGCTGGAATCGGTTCCTGTTTTGCGCGTGCAGGGCGTGTCGTGCCGGGGTTGACGCCGGATTGAATACTGGATACAACTTGATCGGTTCCCCGACCGATTCCCGGCCCGCGCAGGCTGCTGCGCTCCCCGCACCTGTCTATGCGACTGCAGCCGGGCGTGTATGCTCTGGGGGCCAAAACCTCTGCTCACCACCCAGACTTCCCCGGAAGCACCCACCCCCCTTCCCTGACCGGAAGGACAAGGAGACCGTTCATGCGGGCATCAGGACTCAACTGGCAGGGCCTCATGGAGCAACTCCAGCAGGCACTCCCCCACTGCGAGGTCACCGACCAGTCCCTCGCGTACTTCAAGTACCCCAAACGCACCGTCAGCGTGAACCTCCCGGTCCGCATGGACGACGGCAGCATCCGCGTGTTCCGCGGCTACCGCACCGTCCACAGCACCTCCCGCGGCCCCAGCATGGGCGGCGTGCGCCTGCACGCGGGCGTCAACGCCCACGAGTGCGAGGTCCTCGCCGCGATCATGACCCTCAAGGCCGCCGTGGCCGACCTGCCGCTCGGCGGGGCCAAGGGCGGCGTGGACGTGGACCCCGCGACCCTCAGCCCCCACGAACTCGAGGGCCTGATGCGCCGCTACACCAGCGAACTCGTGGAACTCATCGGCCACCGCGAGGACATCCTCGCGCCCGACATCGGCACCGACGCCCAGACCATGGCCTGGATGCTCGACACCTACAACGAGAACACCGGCCAGACCAGCAACGGCGTGGTCGTCGGCAAACCCCTGGCCCTGGGCGGCAGTTACGGCAGCAAGGACGCCCGCGGCCGCAGCGCCGCCCTGGTCGCCGCGCGCGTCCTGCGCGAGAACGGCGAGAGCGTCGAGCGCGCCCGCGTGGCCGTGTACGGCTTCGGGGACGGCGGACGCAAGGCCGCCCAGACCCTCGCGGCGGCCGGCGCGCTGATCGTCGCCGTGAGCGACCAGGACGGCGCCACCTACGCCAGCGGCGGCCTGGACCTTGACGCCCTCAGCGCCCACCGCGAGGCGCACGGTACGGTGCGCGGCTTCGCCACCGACATCACCGCCGACGAGGTCATCGAACTCGACGTGGACGTGCTGATGCTCGCCTACGACTACGGCAGCGTGAACGCCGGGAACGCCCACGCCGTCCGCGCCCGCTACGTCGTGGAGACCACCAACCGCGCCGTGCTGCCCGAGGCCGAACGCTTCCTGCAGGGGCAGAACGTCACCGTGATTCCCGACCTGATCGCCAGCATCGGCGGCGTGGTCGTCAACTACCTCGAGTGGGTGCAGGACGCCAGCAACTTCTTCTGGACCGAGGAGGAGATCGAGTCCGCCATCGACGTGCGCGTGGACGCCGCCGTGGACGCCGTGCTGGCCTTCATGCGCACCCGCCAGACCGACATGCGCACCGCCGCGTACGCCCTGGCCCTCAACCGCCTGCACAACGCGACCGTGATGCGCGGCCTGTACCCCTGAGGGCCGGCGGGCCGGTCGCGGCCCGCCGCCCACCCTCCCCCAGCCCCGCTCTCCCACCCACGACCCACCCCCTCCGAAGGAGGCCCCCACCATGACCGCCACCCAGGACCCCGCCCACCAGGACCCCGGCCACCAGCCCCAGAAGAAGTACGGGGCGCACGACATCCCCAGCTACCTCGACCCCAACAACCTCGGGCCGTACGAGATCTACCTCGAGCAGGTCGAGCGCGTCACGCCGTACCTGGGGAAACTCGCGTACTGGGTCGAGACCCTCAAGCGGCCCAAACGGATCCTGGTCGTGGACGTGCCCATCCACCTCGATGACGGCACGGTCGCGCACTTCGAGGGCTACCGCGTGCAGCACAACACCTCGCGCGGCCCCGCCAAGGGCGGCGTGCGTTTCCACCAGGACGTGACGCTCAGCGAGGTCATGGCGCTCTCGGCCTGGATGACCGTCAAGAACGCCGCCGTGAACCTCCCGTACGGCGGCGGCAAGGGCGGCATCCGCATCGACCCGCGCAAGTACTCCACGGGGGAACTCGAGCGCCTGACCCGCCGCTACACCACCGAGATCGGCCTGATCATCGGGCCGGAAAAGGACATTCCCGCCCCGGACGTGAACACCAACCCGCAGACCATGGCCTGGATGATGGACACGTACTCCATGAACGTGGGCCGCACCGCGACCGGCGTCGTGACCGGCAAGCCCGTGTCGCTGGGCGGCAGCCTGGGCCGCGCGGACGCCACCGGGCGCGGCGTGTTCGTCTCGGGCGCCGAGGCCATGAAGAAACTCGGCATGCCGCTCGAGGGCGCGCGGGTGGCCGTGCAGGGCTTCGGGAACGTGGGCGAGGCCGCCTCCCGTATCTTCCATGAGCACGGCGCGAAGATCGTCGCCATTCAGGACGTGACCGGCACCGTGTACGCCAGCGCCGGCATCGACCCGAAAGCGGCGCTGGAGCACCTGCGCCGCACGGGCCGCATCACCGACCTGCCCGGCACCGAGGAACTGAAACGCGACGAGTTCTGGGACGTGGACTGCGACGTGATGATTCCCGCCGCCCTGGAAAAGCAGATCACGCTCGAGAACGCCGGACGCATCAAGGCCCGCCTGATCGTCGAGGGTGCCAACGGCCCCACCATCCCCGCCGCCGACGACCTGCTCGCCGAGCGTGGCGTGACCGTCGTGCCGGACGTGCTGGCGAACGCGGGCGGCGTGACCGTGTCGTACTTCGAGTGGGTGCAGGACTTCAGCTCGTTCTTCTGGACCGAAGACGAGATCAACAAACGCCTCGACCGCATCATGAGCGAGGCCTTCGTGAGCCTCTGGGACGTGAAGGAACGCCACGGCGTGACCCTGCGCACCGCGGTGTACATCGTCGCCTGCACCCGCGTCCTCGAAGCGCGCGCGCTGCGCGGCCTGTACCCGTAAGGGCCGATGGTTGAAGGTCGATGGTTGACAGGGGATGGGTGCTGGGGGCGACCTCCGCACCCATCCTCTTCTGCCGAAGCTGCCCCTGAACCGTGAAGCAGGGCACCTTTCTTTCTGGCACTGAAAGGCGGATACTCCGCAGGTCATGCCCTCCACGCCGCCCCGGTCCCTGACCCGACGTTTCTCCCGCTGGATTCTTCAACAGGACGACCGTCCGCAGCAGGAGGGCTTCTACGAGGCCGAGGGCGAGGTCAGGGCGCACGAACGCAAGCACCCCTGGTGGCAGGTCATGTGCCTGACCGGCGTGGATTACTTCTCCACGCTGGGCTACCAGCCGGGCATCGCCGCGCTGGCGGCGGGGGCGGTGTCACCCTTCGCCACCCTGGTGCTGGTGCTGGTCACGCTGTTCGGGGCGCTGCCGATGTACCGCCGCGTCGCGGAGGACAGCCCCCACGGGGACGGGTCGATCAGCATGCTGGAGCGGCTGCTGTCGTACTGGCCGAGCAAGTTCCTGGTGCTGTCCCTGATCGGCTTCGTGGCGACGGGCTTCATCATCACGATCACGCTGTCCGCCGCGGACGCCTCGGCGCACCTGATCGAGAACCCCTTCCTGAAGGCGGCGCTCGAAGGCCACCAGGTGGGCGTGACCCTGCTGCTGCTGACGCTGCTCGGCGCGGTGTTCCTCAAGGGCTTCAAGGAGGCCATCGGGATCGCGGTCGTGCTGGTCGTCGCCTACCTGCTGCTGAGCGCCGTGGTGATCGGCCGGGGCGCGCAGGAGATCCTGGCGCAGCCGGGGCTGGTGCAGCACTGGCTGGGCGCCCTGCAGGCCGGCTTCCCTTCACCGCTGGCCCTGATCGGCGCGGCGCTGCTGGTCTTCCCGAAACTGGCGCTGGGCCTGTCCGGCTTCGAGACCGGCGTGGTCGTCATGCCCCTGATCGAGGGCGACCCGGGGGACACCGAGGAGAAACCCACCGGCCGCATCCGCAACGGGCAGAAGCTGCTGACCACCGCCGCGCTGCTCATGAGTGCCTTCCTGATCGCCAGCAGCCTGGTCACCACCCTGCTGATCCCGGCGGCGTCCTTCCAGCCGGGCGGCGAGGCGAACGGCCGCGCCCTGGCGTTCCTGGCGCACCGGTACCTGGGCGAGTGGTTCGGCACGGCCTACGACGTGTCCACCATCCTGATCCTGTGGTTCGCGGGCGCGTCGGCCATGGCGGGCCTGCTGAACATCGTGCCGCGCTACCTGCCCCGCTACGGCATGGCCCCCGAGTGGACGCGGCTGCACCGTCCGCTGGTCCTGATCTACCTGCTGATCGCGTGCGTGGTGACCGTGGCCTTCCGCGCCAACGTGGACGCCCAGGCCGCCGCGTACGCAACCGGCGTGCTGGCCATGATGACCTCGGCGGCCGTCGCGGTCGCCCTGACCGCCGTCCGGCGGCAGCAGCCGCGCCGCGCCTGGGCGTTCGGGCTGATCAGCGCGATCTTCGTGTACACCAGCGCCGTGACGATCCTCAGCAACCCGCAGGGCCTGCTGATCGCGCTGCTGTTCATCGTGATGATCCTCGCGGTGGGCATCAGTTCCCGCGTGTCGCGGTCCTTCGAGCTGCGGGTCAGTCAGGTGCAGTTCGACGACGCGGCCATCGAGGTCCTGAAGACCCACCCGATCCGGCCGCTGCGCTTCGTGAGTCACCATCCGGGACGCGCCAGCGAGGCCGAGTACAGCAAGCAGGAACTGCGCGTCCGGCAGATGGTGCACCTGCCCGAGGACGAACCGTTCCTGTTCCTGGAGGTCGAGGTGGACGACGCGAGCGAGTTCACGGACGTGGTCGAGGTCACCGGTCTGAACGTGGGTCCGTACTCGGTCCTGAAGGCGCGCGGTTCCAGCATCCCGAACACCATCGCCGCCGTGATGCTGCACCTGCGCAAGCAGGGCGCCCCCCCGCAGGTGTACATGCGCTGGACCGAGGAGAGCCCCCTGCAACTGGCGCTGGACTTCGTGATCGGCGGGCGCGGCGACGTGCCGCCCCTGACCCGCGAGATCCTGCGCCGCGCCGAACCGGACCGTGACCGGCGGCCCATCGTGCACGTCGGCGGCTGACGCGCCCGGTCGTCCGCGGCGCCCCTTCCCGCCCGGCCGGCGAGGTCCGGCGGGTCCGCTTCAGTACAGTTTGCCCAGCACGTCGTCCTTCATGACGAAGGAGTTCTCCTTCGTGGGAAAGTGCCGCCCGCGCACCTCGGCGGCGTAGGCCTCGATCGCCTCGCGGGAGAGGCGGCCGATCTCGGCGTAGCGTTTGGCGATCTTCTTCTCGTCACCCTCGTACACGCCCAGCAGGTCGTGCGTGACGAGCACCTGCCCGTCGCAGCCGACGCCCGCCCCGATCCCGATGGTGGGCACGTGCAGCCGCTCGCTGATCAGGTTCGCCAGCCGCGCCGGAATGGCTTCCAGCACCACGCTGAACGCCCCGGCGGCCTCCAGCGCCACGGCGCCCTCCAGGGTCGCGCGGGCCGTTCCGTCGTCCTTGCCCTGCACGCGCAGGCCGCCCTGGGCGGTCGCGGTCTGCGGCATCAGGCCCACGTGGCCCATCACGGGAATGCCGTTGCGGGTCAGGGTCTGCACGACCTGCAGGATCTCGGGCGTGGCGCCCTCCATCTTGATGGCGTCCGCGCCGGTCTCCTGGATGACCTTGACGGCGCTGCGCATGGCGTCCTGCACGCCGGTATGGTACGTGCCGAACGGCAGGTCCACGACCATGAACGTGCCGGGCGCGCCGCGCCGCACCGCGCGGGCGTGGTGGATCATGTCACCCAGCGTGACCGGCGCGGTGCTGTCGTAGCCCAGCACCACGTTGCCCAGGCTGTCGCCCACCAGGATCAGGTCCACGCCGGCCGCCTCGGCGTGCCGCCCGCCGGGGTAATCGTAGGCGGTAACCATCACCAGTGGCGCGGCGGAGTGCTGCAACTCCGGAATGCTGCGTTTCATGCGGGCAGGGTAGCAGGTCACGCCGCACGCTTCTGGACTGTGCGTTCCCGGGCGATCCGCTCAGACGGATTCCGTTTGTTTCGCCAACCATCCGGAAGTTCACCGGATTGCCGGCTCCACGTCCGGAACCCGCCCAGCTCCCACTCGCTTCGCTCGGATTGAACGGGCTTTGCAACCCATTCAATCGGAGTCCGTATCAGTCCTCGAGGTCCGCGAGGTTCATGGCGCGCAGTTCCGGGGCCAGGGTGGCCGTGACGGCCACGACGATCAGCGTGACCACGCCGCCCACCCAGACGCTGCGGCCCGTGCCGAGCAGGCGGGCGGCGACGCCGCTCTCGAACGCGCCGAGTTCGTTACTGGCCCCGATGAACATGCCGCTGACGGCGTTCACGCGGCCGCGCATGTGATCCGGGGTTTTCAGTTGCAGGGTGGCGCTGCGGATGACCATGCTGATCCCGTCGAACAGCCCGGCAGCGACCAGCGCCGCCACGCTGAGCGCGAAGTTCTGCGACAGGCCGAACACCAGCATGCACACGCCGAAGCCCGCCACGGCCAGCAGCAGGGTGC
This sequence comes from Deinococcus depolymerans, assembly GCF_039522025.1. Classification (NCBI taxonomy): domain Bacteria; kingdom Thermotogati; phylum Deinococcota; class Deinococci; order Deinococcales; family Deinococcaceae; genus Deinococcus; species Deinococcus depolymerans. Next base: position 58,631 of record NZ_BAAADB010000031.1, read on the forward strand.
GCCCGGCACCCACGCCGGGCGGGCGGCGCGTGGCGTACAGCATGACGGCCAGGGCGCCCACGCTGGGCGCGGCGACCAGCACGCCCAGCCCGGTCGGCCCGACCCGCAGGATGTCGCTGGCGAACACCGGCAGCAGCGCGACCGCGCCGCCGAACAGCACGCTGAACAGGTCCAGGGCCATGCTGCCCACCAGCACCTGCCGTCCCAGCACGAAGGCCAGTCCGGCCCTGACGCTGTCCAGGAACGGTTCGCCGGGCGTGAAGGCCGGGCGGGGCTTGGGTTTCACGTACGCCACGCACGCCAGCGAGACGCCCAGCAGCGCGGCCGCGAAGGCGTACGCCCCGGCCGGCCCGACCGAGGCGTACAGCACGCCGCCCAGCGCCGGGCCGATGATCGCGGCGGCCTGCCACGCACTGGACCGCCACGCGCTGGCCCGCAGCAGCAGTTCACGCGGCACGACCTGCGCCTGGAAGGCCGGGAGGGCCGGGTCGGAAAAGCCGCGCGCCACCCCCAGCGTGAAGATCAGGGTCAGCAGCGGCCAGATGCCGTGCTGCGCGGCGTGCGGGGCGTACAGCGTGAACAGGACGGCGCACAGGACCTCGGCGCCGATGGTGGCGAGCAGGATGCGGCGGCGGTCGTTGCGGTCGGCGACCACGCCGCCCAGCAGCGCGAGGCTCAGGGCGGGAATCGCCTCGACCAGTCCCAGGATGCCCAGCGTCAGGGGGTCTTTCGTCAGCTGGTACAGCTGGTACGCGACGGTCAGGGCGACGGCGCGGCCTGCCAGGGTGCTGGTCACGGCGGCGAGCAGCATGGCGCGGAATTCCGGCAGGTGCAGCACGTTGGTGGGCGGGGTGGGGGCGGGCGAGGACTTCACGGCCCGCAGTGTAGGCCCGCCCCGGAACGCGGCCGACCGGCCTTCCGGGGGTGTCCGGCCCAGCGGAACAACAGTAGTGCCCACCACAACAGAGCGGCACCCGGCGCCCGAAGGTTCCAGGTGCCGGAATGCGCCGGGGCCTACGCGCCCTTGATGACCTCGCCGTACCTGTGCAGCACGAGGTAGATGATCCAGCCGGTCACGGCCACGTACAGCCACACCGGCACCGTCCAGCGCACCCAGGCGCGGTGCCTGTTGAAGTACCCGCGCGCCGCCGGAGCGTCGATGTTGCCCAGGTTCCCGGCGGCCCGCAGGCCCTTGACGGCGTTCCACAGGGCACCCACGGCCAGCGGCAGGTTCGCGGCGGCCAGGATGATGTGGCTGATCAGCAGCGCGAAGTACGCCGCGCGCCACTCGCCTGGGCCCGCGTACTTCTTCTCGTAGCCCAGGCCCAGGCGGGTCAGGTACAGCACCAGGAAGATGGTCGCCAGGGACGTGGCGACGATCATGGCGCGCATGTGCGCTTCACGCATGCCGCGCCGGATGAGGTACACGCCCACGCACAGGGCCAGGCCGCTCAGGACGATCGTGATGACCGCCCACTGGTTGATCGTTTCCGCCATATCGGCCCCAGTGTACGGGGGTGGGTGCAGGGCAGGTGTCCGTGCCCGCGCCGGCGGGGGGACAATCGGCCGCCAGGGGGTGCGGGTAGAATGCGAGGCGCTGACCGCCGCCCCGCCAGGGTGCCCTGGCGGCGAGGAAGGTGAAACATGAGTGGAACGCTGACAGTTCCCCGCGCGGCTGCGGGCGCTTGGCTCCCCCGGCTGGCCTGGGCGGCGCTGATCTACAACGTGCTGGTGATCCTGTGGGGCGCGGTCGTGCGCATCACGGGGGCCGGGGCCGGGTGCGGGGACCACTGGCCGCTGTGTAACGGCGTGGTCGTCCCGCAGAGTCCGACGCTGCACACGGTCATCGAGTTCAGTCACCGCCTGACCAGTGGCGCCAGCGGCCTGCTGGCGATCGCGCTGGTCCTGCTGGCGTTCCGGTCCACCGGGCGCGGCCACCCGGCGCGCCTCGGGGCCGCGCTGAGCCTGGGCCTGATCATCCTGGAGGGCCTGGTGGGCGGCGTGCAGGTGCTGCTGGGCCTGACCGCCCAGAGCACCGACCCGGCGCGCGGCTTCGTGCAGGGCGTTCACCTGGCGAACACGTTCCTGCTGCTGGGCGCGCTGCTGCTCACGGCGCTGTGGGCGTCCGGCGCGCCGGGCCTGCGGCTGCGGCGGCAGGGACTGGTGGGCGCCTGGAGTTACGTGGGCCTGGGCCTGCTGCTGGTGCTGGGCATGGCGGGCGCGGTCACGGCGCTGGGCGACCTGCTGTTCCTCCCGGCGGACGGCAGCACGCCCATCGAGACGGTCAAGCGGGACTTCGCGGTGACAGCCAGCGTGATCGAGAACCTGCGGGTCGTGCACCCCATGCTGGCCGTGCTGACCAGCGCGTTCCTGGTGTGGCTGGGCGTGTTCCTGCGCCGCGAGCGGCCGGGCGCCGAGACGAACCGCTGGAGCGCGGCCGTGTGGGCGCTGCTGGGCGCGCAGATGGTGGCGGGCTTCGCGAACGTCGCCCTGAAAGCGCCGGGCTGGATGCAGCTGACACACCTGCTGCTGGCGTGCGCGCTGTGGCTGGCGACAGTTATGCTGGTGTACCGCGCCCTGAGTGCGCTGCGGGTGCAGCCCCGCGCGGCGGACCGGGGCGCCCCGCTGCCGGGACAGGACCGATCAAGGGAAGTGAACGTATGACGACCGAAACCATCCCGGCGAACGCCGGAGCCCCACGGGCCCGCGCCACGTGGCGTGATTACCTCGCGCTGACCAAACCGAAGGTCATCAGCCTGCTGCTGTGGACGACCGTGACGGCCATGTTCATGGCCGAGCGCGGCTGGCCGGGCCTGTGGCTGCTGCTGGTCGTGAGTGTCGCGGGGTACGCCTCGGCCGGGTCGGCGGGCGTGTTCAACATGATCATCGACCGGGACATCGACCTGAAGATGGCCCGCACCGCCCAGCGGCCCACCAGCAGCGGCCTGATCAGCACGCGCAGCGCCGCGCTCTTCGGCGCCACGCTGCAGGTCGCGTCGTTCGTGATGCTGTGGGTGTGGGCCACGCCGCTGGCCGCCTGGATGAGCCTGGCGGGCTTCGTGACGTACGTGGTGGTGTACACGCAACTGCTCAAGCGCAACACCTGGCACAACATCGTGCTGGGCGGCGCGGCCGGCTGCTTCCCGCCGCTGGTGGGCTGGGCGGCCGTGACGGGCGACCTGAACCTGTTCGCGTGGTTCCTGTTCGCGATCATCTTCTTCTGGACGCCCGTGCATTTCTGGGCGCTGGCCCTGATGATCAAGGACGAGTACCGCGAGGTCGGGATTCCCATGCTGCCCGTCGTGCACGGCGACAAACTGACGGTCGCGCAGATCGGCCTGTACGCCATCTACACGGTGGTGCTGTCGGTGATGCCGGTGTTCTTCCGCGAGGTCGGGGCGATCTACTTCGTGGCGGCGGCCGGGCTGGGCGGGTGGCTGCTGGTGCTGTCGTGGCGGCTGTACCGGCACGTGATGGCCGGGAACAAGGTCGAGCGGCGCGTGGCGGTGCCGCTGTACCTGTACTCGATGCTGTACCTGGCGCTGCTGTTCGTGGCGGGCGCCGCCGACCGGATGGTGTTCGCGCACCTGCTCTAACCGCACTGGTGTGTCACTGCACTGATGTGTCACCACACGGGTACGCCCTGCGGGCCCCGCCGGGAGAACGGCGGGGCCCGCCTCCCACGGACTGCCGTCTGTTCCGCCCTCCACCCGCCCACACGCCGGGTTGCCAACGCCACGCCCGACCGTCCGCTGGGCTGCCACGCTGCGGATCCGCTCTCCGGGTCCGTATCATCTCTTCATCATGGGGGGTGCCGGATTGGTCGCCGGGTCCCTCATGCACGGAGCGCGGCGGCTGGGCATGATGACAGGGTTCGGAAGTCCGGGCCGCGCGGCCGCCTGGAAGGTGATCAGGACACTTGCCCGCCGCTCATGGTGTCTCATGGCGGGTATGCCTGACCGGTCGGTAGAATTCTGGGGGTGTCGCCCTCCCGGGCCCGGCGCCCGGGGGCAGGCCGCGTGAGGCGCACAACCCGGCGTGACGCTTTAGACTGCAAGCAGAGGAAAGGAGTGAAGTTGAACACCACCAAACACCGCCACAGCGGCACACGGAGGCGACCCATCACGCGGCCCATCGCGGCGGCGCTGGGCGCCACACTGCTCACCGGCTGTCAGCAGGCCAACCAGTCCCTGTTCATCGGGGACATGTCGTCTGCCTACAACCGCGAAATCTGGTGGATGAGCGTCTGGGCGATTGTCCTGTCGATCATCATCTTCGTCGGCGTGTCCTACGCGCTGTTCTACACCGTGCAGAAGTTCCGCGAGGACAAGCACGACGCGCCCCCCGCGCAGTTCCACGGGAACAACCGCCTGGAGGTCATCCTGGTGGCCGTCCCGGTCGTGATCGTGTTCGGCCTGAGCATCCTGACGGTCCGTTCCATGGCGATCCTGAACCCCACGCCGGAACAGGCCACCAAGATCGACGTGCTGGGCAAGCAGTTCTGGTGGAACTTCGCGTACCCCGAAACGACCAGTGACGCGGGCGGCGTGGTCAGCAACGGCAACGAGCTGATCATCCCCACCAAGCAGCCGGTCGCGCTGACCGTCACCAGCGGTGACGTCATCCACGGCTTCTGGGCACCGAACATCGGCGGTCAGCGCGCCGCGATGCCCAGCGTGAAGAAGACCTGGCAGGTCGACACCGAGCGGACCGGCGCCTACCAGGGCAACTGCTCGCAGCTGTGCGGGGCCAGCCACGCCAACATGCGCTACAAGGTCGTCGCACTCGACCAGGCCCGCTACGACGCGACCCTGGCCGCCATGAAGGCCTACCGCGCCCCCGAACCCGCCCCCGGCAGCGCCGAGGCGCGCGGCTACGCGCTGTTCATGCAGGGCAAGCCCAGCACCCAGGCCGCAGCCTGCGCCGCCTGCCACCGCGTGCAGGGCACCCCCGCCGCCGGCGTGCAGGGCCCCGACCTGAGCTTCTTCGGTACGCGCCGCACCCTGGGTGCCGGCATGTGGGAAGCCATGACCGCCGCGCAGTGGGCGGAACCCAAGGCCGCCGCTGAACTGCACGCCTGGATCAAGCACAGCCCCCGCGTCAAGCCGGGCAGCCTGATGCCCACCTACGACGGCAGCGAGTACCTCAGCAAGGGCCAGAAGGTCAAGGGCGGCACCCTGACCGACGCCGAGATCGACGACATCGCCGCGTACCTGCGCAGCCTGAAACTGCCCGAGGAAGCGGACTACTGGCGCGGCACGCCGGTCATCGGCGCGAACGCCAGCGGAGGCACCCAGTGACCGTTCAGCACGCACCCCTTCAGGAGTCCAGCGCCCGCCCCGGCGTGTGGGCCGTCCTGAAGGACTACATGATGACCACCGATCACAAGAAGATCGGGACGCTCTACATCCTGACCAGCATCATCGGCTTCGCCATCGCGGGCCTGCTGGCCGTGGGCATCCGCCTGCAGCTGGCCGTGCCGGACAACACCTTCCTGGTGGGCAACACCTACAACCAGGTGCTGACCCTGCACGCCGCGCTGATGATCTTCTTCTTCCTGATTCCGATCGGTCTGTTCGGCTTCGGGAACTGGTTCCTGCCGCTGCAGCTCGGCATCCGTGACGTGGCGCTGCCGCGCATCAACACGTTCGCGGTGTGGCTGTTCATCTTCAGTCTGATCCTGGTCATCACGGGCCTCGCCAACGGCGGTGCGCCCGGCGTCGGCTGGACCTTCTACTACCCCCTGAGCGTCGACGCCAACCAGACCGGCGTGGCCGTGCTGATGGTGGCGCTGACCCTGAACGGCATCGCGTCGCTGCTGGGCAGCGCGAACTTCGCGGCGACCATCGTGAACATGCGCGCCCCCGGCATGAGCCTGTGGAAGATGCCGATCTTCGTGTGGAGCATCTTCGCGACCTCCATCCTGCAGCTGATCTCGCTGGGCGGCCTGACCGCCGCCGCGCTCGTCACGTACCTGGAACTGAAGCTGGGCCTGAGCATGTTCAACCCCGGCATCGGCGGCGTGCCCGTCATGTTCCAGCAGTTCTTCTGGTTCTACTCTCACCCGGCCGTGTACGTGATGCTGCTGCCGTACCTGGGCATCGGCGCGGAGATCGCCAGCACCATGGCCCGCAAGCCGCTGTTCGGATACCGCGTGATGGTGTACTCGATCCTGGCGATCGTGCTGGTCAGCCTGCTGGTGTGGGTGCACCACATGTTCGCCGTGGGCCTGCCCGACGCCTGGCAGATCGCGTTCATGATCGCCACGCTGATCGTGGCCGTCCCGACCGGCGTGAAGATCTTCAACCTGATCGGCACCCTGTGGGGCGGGCGGATCGTCATGAAGAGCCCCACGTACTGGCTGGTGGGTTTCATCTTCAACTTCCTGATCGGCGGGATCACCGGCGTCAGCCTGGGCATGATTCCCTTCGATTACCAGGTCACCATGTCGTACTACGTCGTGGCGCACTTCCATAACGTGATGATGTTCGGCACGGCGTTCCTGGCGATGGGCGGCCTGTACTACTGGTGGCCGAAGATGACCGGCCGTTTCATGAGCGAGAAGCTGGGCCTGTGGCACTTCTGGCTGTTCATGGTCGGCTCCTGGATGACCTTCCTGCCGCAGTACATCCTGGGTCTGCTGGGCATGCCGCGCCGCTACTACACGTACCCGGCCGGGAACTTCGCCTGGAGTGAACTGAACCTGATCAGCACGCTCGGCGCGCTCACGCTGCTGGCCGGCGGGATCGTGTGGGTGCTGAACATGCTGCGCTCCTTCCAGAAACCCGCCACGGCCTCCGCCAATCCCTGGGGCGGCTTCACGCTGGAGTGGACGGCAGCCAGCCCGCCCGCCGCGTACAACTTCGCGCACGAGTTCCCCACCAACTTCCCCACCGAGCGTCCCCTGTACGACTGGGAGCAGAGCGGTGAGACCCTGACGCCCGTGGACCCCAAGAGCATTCACCTGCCCGTGGACAGCTGGGGGCCCTTCCTGACGGCCGCGGCGCTGCTGCTGATGGGCTACGGCCTGAGTTTCGGCTGGTTCACCAACTACACGCCGACCGGCGGCCTGAAGCCCTTCTTCGACGCGGCGCCCGGTCACGTGTTCGCGTCCATCGTGCTGTACCTGAGCATCCCGCTGTTCCTGATGGCGATGTTCAAGTGGGCCGGTACGCGCGAGTACGACGTGCCCGTCGCGCACCACCACCTGACCAAGTACGACAACGGCTTCATGGGCATGAGCTGGTTCATCATCAGCGAAGTCGGCCTGTTCGGCGTGCTGATCGCCGGGTACGTGTACCTGCGCGTCATCGGGGCGGCCGAGCCGCCCGCGCTGCGCCCGAACATCTGGCTGGCCGCGCTGAACACCCTGATCCTGGTCACGAGTTCCTTCGTGATTCACCGCGCCGAGCAGGACAACCACCACGGCAAGTACACCCGCTTCCGCCTGGGTCTGTTCATCACGCTGCTGCTGGGCGCACTGTTCATGCTGTTCCAGGTGTACGAGTTCACGCTGTTCGGCGTGGAAAGCGACTGGAAGCAGAACCTGTGGCAGGCGTGCTTCTTCACCATCGTCGGCCTGCACGGTCTGCACATCCTGATCGGCGGGACGGGCGTCGCCCTGCCGTACTACCAGGCCATGACCGGCAAGATGGACAAGTACAACCACGGCTCCATCACCCCCGCCAGCCTGTACTGGCACCTGGTGGACGTCGTGTGGCTGCTGATCGTCGCGATCTTCTACGCCTGGTAAACAGAACCGCAGGCATGAAGGGGACGCTCTGAACGGGCGTCCCCTTCGCGTTGCCCCGCGCCCCCTGCGCTGTGGGACACGTCACCCCGCGCCTCTCCCCTACCCTGCGGGGTATGACGGTGTTCTCGAAGGTGCTGACGGCAGTTCTCCTGGTGGTCGCGGCGGTGCTGGCGGGGCTGCTGCTGTTCCGGCAGGGGCAGCCGCCGGCACTGGGTGGCGAGGCGCTGGACACGCCGCTGGCCCTGCCGGCCCTGGCGCTGGTGGACGACCGGGAGCGCCCGACGACCCTGGCCGCGTCGGACGGGCGGCTGAGGCTGGTGTTCTACGGGTTCGTGCGCTGCCCGGACGTGTGCCCGGCGACCCTGGCCAGCCTGAAGAACACCTTCGCGGCGCTGTCGCCGGAGCAGCGTTCACGGGTGCAGGTGCAGTTCATCACGGTGGACCCGGCCCACGACACGCCGCCGGTGGTGCGGGCGTACCTGGACCGCTTCGATCCGGCCTTCACCGGCCTGACCGGCAGGGCCGCCACGATCGACGAGGCCGCGCGGGTGATGTTCGTGGCGAACGTGGCCCCGCTGCCGGCCGAGGATCACAGCGGGCACATGGGCGGCCATCCGGCAGGGGCGGGCAGCGGCGCGGCGAACGCCGAGGCGGTCGGTGCCGGCGCGGCCGCCGCGGCGCGGATGCACGGGGATCAGTTGAGTGTCGTGGACGGCCGGGGGCGGTTCGTGCGGGTGTACGGGAACGCGGCGGTGGTGGACGGCACGCTGGACCGTGACCTGCCGCGCCTGATCCGCGAGTACGCGAACTGATACCGACTCCGATTGAATGGGCTGCGAAGCCCGCTGGGTCCGAGCGGATGCGACTCGGAGAGCTGCTCCGCAGAGAAGGAGAGAAACGCCCCTCCGGACGTGGAGCTGGCAATCCGGTGGAGTTCCGATCTGTCAACGCCACGTCCATCAGTCCGTTCTGCTTTCACTCGCTCTGCGGCACAGCTGTGCGAGTCCGCTCGGATGGAACGGTTCTCGCAAACCGTTCAACCGGCGTCCGTATCACCGCAGGCCTCGGGGGTCCCGGTGACCGGCGGGGGCCGGGGTGGAGCGGGCGGTCCACCACCCGGGCCGACGCGCGCTACTGCGCGGGCGGGGCCGGCGGCCCGATCACGCTGAACACCGCGCCGTGCGGGTCGGTCAGGACGGCGGTGGTGCCGTGGGGCGATCCGAAGGGGGGCGCGCTGCACTGCCCGCCGTGCAGCGGGGCCAGCGCCGCCGCCTGGTGGGCGTCGTTCACGGCGAAGGAGGGCATCCAGTGCGGGGGCGGGTCGGTGGGCCAGTGGGCGGGGTCCATCTGCAGGATGCCGCCGACGCCCTGCCCGTCCCGTTCGAGCGTCAGGTAGGGCGTGTCGCCCGGGACGGGGGTGGCCTGAGCGCCGAACAGCGCGCCGTAGAAGGTGGCGGCCTGGTCGGCGTTGCGGGTGTTCACTTCCTGCCAGGCGGGGCTGCCGTGTTCGCCGTGCAGGGTGTAGCCGCCGAAGGTCAGGGGCTGCCACAGGCCGAAGGGGGCGCCGGCGGGGTCGGTGGCGACGAGCATGTGTCCGAGGGGGCCGACCTGCATGGGGCCGGCGAGGGTCCGGCCGCCGAGGTGGTGCAGGCGGGCGAGGTCCCGGGTGAGGTCGTCGCTGGCGTAGTAGACGGTCCAGGCGGCGGGCAGGTGCCCGGTGCCGGGGGTGGCGGGGCCGAGACCGGCGACGGGCTGGCCGCGCTGGTGGACCATGTGGTAGTGGCCGTAGTCGGGGCCCATGTCCTGGTAGGTCCAGCCGAACAGGGCGTGGTAGAAGGCCTGCGCCTGCGCGGGGTGGGGGGTGCTGAGGTCGAACCAGATGGGTGTGCCGGCGGGGTGCTGGGGAACACTGGGCATGGGGACCTCCGGGGTGAGTGCATGGTTACACTTTCAGCATAATCCCACAATTAGATTCTGTCAAATTGTGCGGCAGGTATTCCGTTCACAGCGAAGTCGCGCTATGCTGCGGACCATGACCGAACCGCTCGACGCCGCCCTGCGTCCCAAGACCCTGACCGAGTACGTGGGTCAGGAGAAACTCAAGGACAAACTCGGCGTGTACCTGCAGGCCGCGCGGGGCCGCAAGGAAGCGCTGGACCACACCCTGCTGTTCGGGCCGCCCGGACTGGGCAAGACCACCCTGGCGCACATCATCGCGCACGAACTGGGCGTGAACATCCGCGTGACCTCGGGGCCCGCCATCGAGAAACCCGGCGACCTGGCCGCCATCCTCACCAACAGCCTGGAGGAAGGCGACGTGCTGTTCATCGACGAGATCCACCGCCTGGGCCGCGTCGCGGAAGAACACCTCTATCCCGCCATGGAGGACTTCAAGCTGGACATCGTGCTGGGCCAGGGACCGGCGGCGCGCACCATCGAGCTGCCGCTGCCGCGCTTCACGCTGGTCGGCGCGACCACCCGCCCGGGCCTGATCAGCGCGCCCATGCGCAGCCGCTTCGGGATCATCGAGCACCTGGAGTACTACACCCCCGAGGAGATCGCCACCAACCTGATCCGCGACGCGCGCCTGCTGGGCTTCGGCCTGACCGAGGAGGCCGCGCTGGAGGTCGGCGCCCGCTCGCGCGGCACCATGCGCATCGCCAAGCGCCTGCTGCGGCGCGTGCGCGACTACGCCGACGTGGCCGGCGAGGCGACCATCGAACTGGGCCGCTCGCAGGACGCCCTGGACCGCCTGGGCCTGGACAGCGCCGGCCTGGACGACCGCGACAAGAAGTACCTCGAGACCCTGATCCACCGCTTCGCGGGCGGCCCGGTCGGCGTGGACACCCTGGCGACCGCCATCAGCGAGGACGCCCTGACCCTGGAGGACGTGTACGAACCGTACCTGATCCAGCTGGGCTTCATCAAACGCACGCCGCGCGGCCGGGTCGCCACCGCACACGCCTACGACCACCTGGGCCTGCCGGTCAGCGGCGGCGACGACCTGGGGTTCTACACGAACTGATACGGATTCCCTCGGCACACCTGAAACGTGCGAAGCGAGAGCCCGTCAACACCAGCGGTTGGACCGTGCGGCGGGACGCCCGTCCGGGGCGGTCCTCACCTGCCTGCACTACCCTGCAGGGATGCTGGACGTTTTCTGGGGACTGGGAGGGGTGGCCGTACTGATCGGCCTGGGCCTCCTGCTGAGTGTGAACCGCCGCGCCGTGAACTGGCGCACCGTGGGGCTGGCGCTGCTGCTGCAGCTGGCCTTCGGCCTGATCGTGCTGCGCTGGCCGCTGGGCCGCCGCGCCCTGGATGGCGTGTCGGCGGCGGTGCAGGGCGTGGTGGGAAACGCGCAGCAGGGCATCAACTTCGTGTTCGGAAACCTCACGAACGGCACGCTGGACGGCGCGGGGTTCATCTTCGCGTTCGGGGTGCTGCCGATCATCGTGTTCTTCAGCGCCCTGATCGCCGTGCTGTACCACCTGGGCGTCATGCAGGCGGTCGTGCGCTTTCTGGGCGGCGGCCTGAGCCGACTGCTGCAGACCAGCCGCGGCGAGAGCCTGTCGGCCACCGCGAACATCTTCGTGGGGCAGACCGAGGCCCCGCTCGTCGTGCGGCCCTTCATCGACCGCATGACCCGCTCGGAACTGTTCGCGGTGATGGTGGGCGGGCTGGCCAGCGTGGCGGGCAGCGTGCTGGTGGGGTACTCGCTGCTGGGCGTGCGGCTGGACTACCTGATCGCCGCGTCGTTCATGGCCGCGCCGGCCGGGCTGCTGATGGCGAAACTGATCTTCCCGGAAACCGAAGCCACCCAGGACTACAGGGGCGACATCCCCGAGGACCCGGAGGGCCGCCCCGTGAACGTGATCGACGCGGCGGCGCGCGGGGCGAGCAGCGGCCTGGGCCTCGCGCTGAACGTCGGGGCGATGCTGATCGCGTTCATCGGCCTGATCGCGCTGCTGAACGGCCTGATCGGACTGATCGGCGGGCTGGTGGGTGCGCCGGACCTCAGCATCCAGCTGCTGCTGGGTTACCTGTTCGCGCCGCTGGCGTTCCTGATCGGCGTGCCGTGGGAGGCCGCGACCACCGCCGGGAGTTTCATCGGGCAGAAGCTCGTCACGAACGAGTTCGTGGCCTTCGTGGAGTTCGCCAGGACCCTCAAGGCCGGCGGCGTGAGCCCCAAGGTGGAGGCCATCGTGACCTTCGCGCTGTGCGGGTTCGCGAACCTGTCGAGCCTCGCGATCCTGCTGGGCGGCCTGGGCAGCCTGGCCCCCAGCCGCCGGCCGGACATCGCGCAGCTGGGCCTGCGCGCCGTGGCCGCCGGGACGCTCGCGAACCTGCTGAGCGGCACCCTGGCCGGCATGCTGCTCGCCTGACCGGCCACTACACTTGAGGCATGACTGAGTTGCAGGTACAGGTGTTCGGCACGCGCAAGAGCAAGGAAACGCGCGCCGCCGAACGCTTCTTCAAGGAACGCAAGATCAGGATCCATTTCGTGGACCTGAAGGAGCGGCCCATCGCCAAGGGGGAGCTCGGCCGGTTCGTGCAGAAGTTCGGCCTGAACGCCCTGCTGGACCTGAGCGGCAAGGCGTACGAGCGCAGCAACCTCGCGTACCTGCGCACCACCGAGGACGGCGTGATCGCGAAAATCATCGACGACCCGGACCTGCTGCGCCTGCCGCTGGTGCGCGCCGGGAAGCACCTGACGGTCGGCGAGGACATCGAGGGCTGGAAGGCCATGCTGGCCGGATCGTGACCCACCCCGACCCGGTGGGCGAGCGGCTGGCGGCCCTGCCCGGCTGGCGCGGCGACACCCTGCGCCGCGTCCGCGCCCTGATCCGGGCAGCGCTGCCCGGCGTGCAGGAGACCGTGAAGTGGGCCAAGGCGGGCTCGCCCGGCGTACCGGTCTGGGAGCACGCGGGGATCATCTGCACGGGCGAGAGTTACGCGCGGGCCGTGAAACTCACGTTCCCGCGCGGGGCAGCGCTGCCCGACCCGGCCGGGCTGTTCAACGCCAGTCTGGACGGGAAGGTGCGCCGCGCCATCGACCTGCACGAGGGCGACACGCTGGACGGGGCCGCTTTCGGTGACCTGATCCGCGCCGCTGCCGCCGCGAACGAGCAGGCGCAGGCAGCGCGCAAACGCCGTTAGCCGTTCGGCGCGGCAGCCGGGCCGTAGGTGAGCAGCAGGACGCCGGCGCCCAGTGAGCGGGTATCCAGCAGGGTCAGCGGCAGGTTTTCCAGCGTGTCGAAGATGCGCCTGCCGCGCCCCACGACGACCGGGAACACCATCAGGCGCAGTTCATCCACCAGCCCGTGCCTCAGCAGGGTCTGCGCGAGGGTGCCGCTGCCGTACACGAGCAGCGGGCCGCCGGGCTGCGCCTTGAGTGCCTGCACGTCGGCCAGCACGTCCGGCCCCAGCGCGGTGGCATTCCACGCGAGCGGGCCGGGGTGCGAGGTCGCCACGTACTTCGGCAGGGCGTTCATGCGCTCGGCGAACGCGCCCGTCGCGGTCGGCCAGTACGCCGCGAAGCCCTCGTAGGTCGTGCGGCCCAGCAGGAGCGCGCCGCTGGCGAACAGTTCGTCGCGTTTGAACGGCCCGTCGTCCGGGTCGTACGGGGCGCGCCACGGCGAGTGTTCCTCGTACACGCCGTCCAGGGACACGAATTCGGTGACGATCAGTGGGCGCATGTGCGGCCTCCTTTGCGCTCTAGGCGGGTTCGATGCGGATGCGGGTGTTGTGGAAGGTGCTGCCGCCCCCCAGGTCGGTCAGGGTCTGCGCGGTGAGTTCGTTGATGCTGCGGCCGTCCGGGGCGCTCAGGCCCCACCACGTGCCCTCCAGGATGGCCGCGCCGGGCTGCGCGGCGTCCGTGACCTTCACGCGGCGCTGCACGCTGCCGATCTCGCTGGTCAGCGTGGCGAGCGCCCCGTCGGTCACGCCGGACGCCTGCGCGTCACGTGGGTGCAGCAGCAGGTGCGGTTCACCCCCCTCGGCGCGGTTCAGGTTCGCCAGGTTGCCGTACGTGCTGTTCAGGAAGTGATGCGCGGGCGGCGTGAGCAGCCGCACCGGGTACTCGGCGTTCAGGCCCGCCAGGGGTTCGCGGTGGGCGGGCGCGGGACTGAGCTGCACCCGCCCGCTGGGCGTCTCCGCGCCGTGCGCGTACGGCAGGAACCCGTCGGGGAGGTTCAGGCGGACGCTGCCCTCGGCCTTCAACCTCTCCGGCGTGATGCCCGCCACGAGGGGATGGTCGCTGGTCAGCAGTTCCTCCAGCAGGTCGTCCACCGTCCAGTACACGCTGGGTTCGGTGACACCCAGGCGGCGCGCGAGCTGCCCAAACACCCAGGAGTTCGGTTTCGCCTCGCCGGGGGCGTCCAGCGTGGCGGGGTTGTACCCCAGGTAATGATGCCCGTAGCTGGTGTACACGTCGGCGTGCTCGGCGAAGGTCGTGGCGGGCAGCAGGTAGTCGGCCAGCCGCGCCGTCTCGGTCATGGCCTGTTCCAGCACGACGACCAGCAGGTCGTCGCGTTGCAGGCCCGCGCGGACCCGCCCGGCGTCCGGGGCGACCACGGCGGGGTTGCAGTTGTAGATGAACGTCGCGCCGAAGCCCCGTTCCGGGCGCAGGGCAGCGGCGTACTCGTTCATGTTCACGTGCGCCGCGTCCGGGCGGATCAGGTGCGCGGCCCCCAGCCGGGCGCGGTTCAGCCGGAACGCGCCGCTGGTGCTCAGGGTGCAGCCTCCGCCCCGGTGTCTCCAGTCGCCCGTCAGGGCGGGAATCAGGGTCACGGCCCGCAGGTTCGTGCCGCCGTGCTCGTGACGGGTCATGCCGTACCCCACCCGGAAGTACGTGGGGCGCGTCGTGCCGACCGCGCGGGCGAAGGCGCGGATCACGTCCGCGTCCAGCCCGGTCACCTGCGCGGTGCGTTCGGGCGTCCACTCGCGGGCCGCCTCACGCAGTTCCCCGATGCCGGTGGTCGCCTCGGCGATGTACGCCCCGTCGGTCCAGCCGTGCGCGAACAGTTCGTGCATCACGCCCAGGGCCAGCGCGGCGTCCGTGCCGGGAATGATCTTCAGGTGCTCGTCCGCGAAGGCCGCCGTGCGGTTGCGGTACGGGTCCACGCACACGATCCGCGCCCCGGCCTTGCGGGCCGCCGTCAGGTGCGGCGTTAGGTGACTGTTCGTGCTCAGGGAATTGATGCCCCACAGCACGATCAGCCGCGCGTGCGCCACGTCCGCCGGGTCCACCCCGAAGCGGGTGCCGTAGCCCAGGCTCCAGGCCTCGGTGCCCGCCGTGGCGCAGATCGTCTCGTCCAGTTCCGGGGCGCCCAGCGCGCGGAACAGCGCGTGGACGTGCGTGCCCTCCATCAGGCCCATCGTGCCGGCGTAGTTGTAGCGCAGGATGCTGCCCGGCCCGCGCGTATCCAGCAGGGTACGCAGCCGGGCGGCGATGTCGTCCAGCGCCGAATCCCAGGTCACGCGCTCCCAGACCGGCTCGGGTTCGGTCTTGGCATTCACGCGCTTCAGGGGGTACAGCGGCCGGTCCGGGTGGTTCGCACGGGCCGGGTAATGCACGGTCTTGGCGCACGCGAAGCCCCGCGTGACCGGGTGCGCGGCGTCGCCCGTCACCTTCAGCATCCGCTCTGGCCCGCCCGGCGCGTCGCGGCCCACCGTCACCTTCAGGCGGCAGGCGTCCGGGCAGTCCAGCGGGCAGGTGAGCAGCACATCACGCGAAAGGGAGTCGGGCGCGGTCATACCGCGAGAATACGCGCCCCACCCCCGCACGGGGAGGGCCGGTTCAGACGGGCGCGGCCCGAGGGTGGCGGCCGTCACGGGAACGCCCGCCACTCCCCTTCCGAGATGACTTCAGTCAAGCCGTCCACGATCCGCAGGGCACTCTGATCGTCCAGGGCGTAGGCGGGCCCGCCGATCTGCGCGGCCCACGCCTCGGCGTTCGCCATGCGGTTGTCGGGGAAATCCGGGTAGTTCAGGTGCGGGAAGATCGAGACGTCCACGAGGCCCAGCCCCCGGTCGTCGCCGTCCGCCCCGGCCCACGAGACGAACTGCGGGCCGATGCGGGGCGTCAGGGCCATGCTGCCCGCACTGACGCCCACCCAGACGGTGTCCCTCAGCTCGGGGAGCAGGTCGGCCAGTCCGGTCTGCCGCAGCCAGTGGGTCAGGAAGGCCGCGTCGCCGCCGTCCACGAGCAGCACGTCGGCGGCGCGCACCCACGCCTCCCAGCGGTCGCGGGGCCGGTGCGGCAGGGCCAGGAGTTCCAGCAGGCCCACGCTGGCCCAGCCCAGGTCCACCATCGGGGCGGGGCTGCGCCCGGCCACGAAGTTCCACGCGCTGCCGGGCGTGCACCAGGGGTGGCCGTGCTGCGCGGTGGGAATGCACAGCGCGCGGCACTCGGCGGTGGGTCTGCCGAGCATCTCGACGAGCGCGGCGTGGATGCTGGCGTTCGTGACGCCACCGGAGGTCAGCAGCAGGTTCATGCACCCACCGCTGCGGTGCGGGTGACGTCGTACACGCTGAGGACGTTCCCGGACCCGGTGAAGGTCGCCGAGCGGAGCAGGCGGAACTGCACCGGGGGGCGGGCCGTGAACAGCGGTGTGCCGCCGGGCCCGGCCAGCAGCGTGCCCGCGCGCTCCAGCAGCGAGAGCGTATGGTGGCCGAACCTGTCGTCGGCGTGGTCGTCGGGGTGCTGGTACTCGAACAGCGGCGCGAGGGTCCGGCCAGCGTCCTCGTAGCGGCCGTCCAGCGTGACGAAATGACAGACGATCAGTGGGCGCATGCGGGGGCACCTCGAGAGTCAGGGGCGGGCGGTGATCTGCTGCACGGTCCAGCCGTTCCCGTCCGGGTCCTGGAAGGAGAGGAAGCCCACGAAGTTCAGGTCGTCGTCGGGCGTGGCGGGCCGCGGGGCCGGGCCGTCCATGACCCGGATGTCACCTGCGGGAACACCACGGGCGAGCAGTTCGGCGTGCGCGGCGCGCAGGTCGTTCACGACGAGCTGCATGCCCCGGAGGGTGCCGGGCGGCATGGGCCGCAGCGCCGAGCCGATCACCACGCTGCACCCCGACCCGCGCGGCGTGAACTGGATGATGCGCTGACCGCCGCGCACGGTGTCGTGGTCGACGTGAAAGCCCAGCCCGTCGGCGTAGAAGGTGCGGGCGCGGTCCAGGTCCGTGACGGGCACCACGATGACTTCCAGCGTCCAGTTCATGCGGGGAGGTTCACCTGCCAGGACACGCCGTGCGGATCGTTCAGCCACGCGAAGCGGGTGCTGAAGCCGGCGTCGCCGGGGGGCATCAGGTACTCGCCGCCTGCCCCGAGGGCGGCGCACACCCGGTCGAATTCCTCGCGGGAGTCGCAGTCGAGGAACAGCGACGTGGACGGCGTGAACGTGAACGCGTGCGGGAGGGGCGAGTCGGTGACGCGCACGCGCTGCCCGCTCAGGTCCAGCCCGGCCAGCTGCACGCAACCTTCGGGGGTGTCCTGGCGGTGCAGGAGGTGCGCCCCGGGCAGGGTGAGGGACAGGTCCAGGGCGCGGGCAGGCGGCCCCTGGAACATCAGGAAGGGCGTGACGGCGCGCATCAGTCCTGGCCGTTCGTCTGGGATTGCGGGAGGACGTTCATCATCCAGTGGTGCCCGTAGCGGTCGGTGAGCTGCCCGAACGTGCCGCCCCAGAACGAGGGGCTCAGGGGGTGGGTGACCGCGCCGCCCTGCGCGAGGGCATCGAAGACCTGCCGGGCGTGTTCCGGGTCGTGACTGGTCAGCGCCAGGGTCACGCTGTGGGTGCGGCCCACGTCCTCCTGCATGTCCGAGGCGTTCAGGGTCAGGGGGCCGCTGCTGAGGCTGCCGTGCAGGATGTGGTTCTGCATGTGCGCCGGGATCTGCGCGGCGACCGGGGAGTCCGCGACGGTCATCAGTTCGAGGGTGCCGCCCAGGCAGGACTGGTAGAACTCCAGGGCCTCGCGGGCCTGGCCACCAAAGCCGAGGTAGGGGTGCAGGTGCATGGGTGACCTCCCGGCGGGAGGGTTCCCGCCTGAATGTGGCGAATCTGACGATGTGCGCTTAGCTTAAAACAGAACAGCCCACCACTGCAAGTCCCGACAGCGGAACGGGAGAGAGGTCCGCCCCCTCCCCCGCTGCACGGCCCCGCCGCTACTTCAGGATGCCGCGTGCCACGAAGGCCGCCTTCACGGTGGCGGCCGCCTGGGCGCCGTACATGGCCTGCGCGGTGTCCACGGTGTGCTGCGCCGCCGCCGCGAAACTGGTGTCGGGCGCGAACCGGAACTGCGCGTTGATGATGATCCGGTCAGCCCTGCGGACATCCTTCAGGCCCTGGCGGATGTCCCACAGGGCGCGGGACCAGATCTCGCCGTCGGCGTGGACCTCGCCCACCACGGCCTCGGGGTAGTGCTTGTCCGTATCGGTGCGGCGCAGGCAGTGCGGCGTGGCCGTGGTGTAGCTCACGGCGTCCCAGTCGGCAATGCAGGTGATGGGCGCGCGGATGGGCGCACCGTTCGCCCCTGCCACGGCCTCCCCGACTGTCAGCGCCAGGTAGTCCCCGAAGGCCTCGCCGATGCTCCCGGCTTCCAGGCTGCTGCCGAAGCCCGGCACCTGCGCGGCGTGCACGGCGTGCCCGTACTCGTGCACGATCACCTCGCCGTCCTCGGCGTCGTCCACGCCGCCCTTGCCCAGGCGGATGATGTCCGGCTGGTCGTTCTGGTACGAGTTGTCAATCCCGTACTGGCTGACCTTCAGCGCCTGCTGGCGCCTGTTCACGGGCCGCAGCTCACTGCCGAACCCCAGCGACTGGAGGTACTTCTGCGCCTCGGTCACCCAGTAGTACGCCATGACCTGCTCGAAGCCGTCCTGGTCCCGCGTGAAGTTGAACGGTCCGCTGCCGTACACGGGCGTGCCGGTCTCGCTGACGACCTTCGCGTAGTCGCCGCTCAGGTAGCCGCTGCCGTCGAGGTTCGTCAGGGTGACGGGGTAGTACGCGCTGGCGGGCACGGCGGCCGCGCTGTCCTTCGCGTCGGTCAGGGCCTGGTTCCCGGTGGTCTGCACGGGGTTGGGCAGGAACGCCCGGGCGGCCACCGAGGTCAGGCCCGTGGCGGGCTTGCCGGTCCCGCCCTGCGCGCCCAGCCTGCCGCCCGGCGCCTGGCCGCACGCCGCCAGCAGTGAGAGGCTCAGCAGTCCCGTCAGGGCCATCCGGTTCTTGAATTTCATGATGAGGACAGTCTACTCCGCCTCCCCGGTCGGGAGGCGGGACGGGCGCGGTCAGTCCCAGACGGGCCGGGCACTCTCGGGGTTGGCGATCCGGGCGGACTCGCCCTGCTCCAGGCCGGCGATACGCTCCATGTCCTGGGGGGTCAGGCGCAGGGTCAGGGCGCCCAGGTTGCT
This sequence comes from Deinococcus depolymerans, assembly GCF_039522025.1. Classification (NCBI taxonomy): domain Bacteria; kingdom Thermotogati; phylum Deinococcota; class Deinococci; order Deinococcales; family Deinococcaceae; genus Deinococcus; species Deinococcus depolymerans. Next base: position 77,793 of record NZ_BAAADB010000031.1, read on the forward strand.
CTGGAGGTTCTTGCGTTTGGTGCTGGACGGAATCACCGAGTACTCCTGCGCGAGCGCCCAGGCGAGCGCCACCTGCGCGGGCGTGGCGCGGTGCGCGCGGGCGATGTCCTGCATGACCGGGTCGTCCATGACCTTCCCGACCGCCAGCGTCATGTACGACGTCAGGTGAATGCCCTCGCCCCGCGCGAATTCCGCCAGGCGGCGGTTCTGGAGGTACGGGTGGATCTCGACCTGGTTGGTGGCGATGGGCACGTCACCCAGGATGGCGCGCGCCTGTTTCAGGCCCTCGATGTTGAAGTTCGACACGCCGATCTGCCGGGTCAGGCCCTGATCCAGCGCGTCCGCCAGGGCTTTGAGGTACTCCTCGGGTTTCACCGGACCGTTCGGGACGGGCCAGTGGATCAGGGTCAGGTCGACCGCTTCCACGCCCAGTTTCTCCACGCTGTCCTGCAGGCTGGCGACCAGACTGCTGCGGCCGTAGTTGTCGGGCTTGATCTTGGTGGTCAGGAAGAGTTCGTCGCGGTGGAGGCCGCTCTCGGCCAGCACCTCGCCGATCTCAGCCTCGTTGCCGTAGCCCTGCGCAGTGTCGATGGCACGGTAGCCCACGTCCAGCGCGTCGCGCACGGAATCCATCACGACCTGATCCTTCAGGCGGAACGTGCCCAGGCCGAACTTCGGAACGGAACCAAACTTGTCGGTGCTCATATGGCGCACTATCCACCCGCGCGGGCCGGGAACTCAAGGTGTGTGCCGCGTGCATGAAGGGAGGGTGGCTGCCACCCCCCGGTCAACGGGTCCGCAGCTGCCACAGCAGCCGCAGCGCAGACAGCACCCCCCCCACGACACTGACGGCGTCCCGGCGCAGCAGCAGCCCGGCCAGCAGCGCCAGCGGCCCGACCAGCCAGCTGCACAGGCGCACCCACGTCCGCCACGACACCTCGACGCCGAAAGGCACCTCGAACAGCACGTCGGTCAGCCGGTCCCACATGCCGGGCAGTACGCAGCGGCGGGCGGCCGGGTTGCACGGTCCTCCCGCCCCGGTGCTCGCGTGTCCGGGCGGGATAGACTGACCGTTATGATCGGAAAGACTTACAAGACGATGCTGGGTGACCGGGAACTGAGCATCGAGACGGGCAGACTGGCCAAGCTGGTCAGTGGCAGCGTGACCCTGCGCTACGGGGACACCATGCTGCTGGTGACGGCGCAGGCGCGCGAGGAGAAGAGCACGCTGGACTTCCTGCCGCTGACGGTGGAGTTCGAGGAACGTCACTACGCGGTCGGGAAGATTCCCGGCAGCTTCCACCGCCGTGAGGGTCGCCCCGGCGAGAAGGCGATCCTGTCGGCGCGCATCACGGACCGGCAGATCCGCCCGCTGTTCCCCAAGGGCTACCGTCACGAGACGCAGGTGATCATCACGGTCATCAGCGCCGACCAGCAGAACCTGCCGGACGTGCTGGGACCGATCGGGGCGTCGGCGGCCCTGAGCATCAGCGACATTCCCTGGGCGGGGCCGACCGCCTGCGTGCGCGTGGGGCAACTGGACGGGCAGTTCGTGCTGAACCCCACCGCCGATCAGCTGGAGCGCAGCAGCCTGGACCTCGTGGTGGCGGGCACGCGCGAGGCCGTGATGATGGTCGAGGCGGGCGCGCAGGGCGCCAGCGAGGAGGACCTCGTGGCGGCCATCGAGTTCGCGCACGCCGGGATGCAGGGCGTCATCGACCTGATCGAGACGATGCGCGCCGAACTGGGGCAGGAGAAGTTCAACTTCCTGGCCGAGGGTGACCTGAGCACCGATCTGGTGCCCGAGGTGGCCGAGGCCGCCCGCGCCGCCGGGCTGCGCGACGCGCTGCTGACCGTGAAGAAGAAGGACCGCGGGATTCGCACGAAGGCCGTGCGTGACGCCGTGATCGCCGCGCGCGTGCCCGACGCGGACGCCGAGGGCGCCGCCGAGCAGATTGCGGCCCTGAAGGCGGCGTTCGGGAAGGTCGAGAAGCAGGAACTGCGCCGCCTGATCCTGGAAGACGACCTGCGCGCCGACGGCCGCAACAGCCGGACCGTGCGGCCCATCTGGATCGAGGCCCGCCCCCTGCCCCGCGCGCACGGCAGCGCGATCTTCACGCGCGGCGAGACGCAGGTGCTGGGCGTGGCGACGCTGGGCACCGAGCGTGACAACCTGCTGGTGGACGACCTGACCACCGACGAGAACGACAAGTTCCTGCTGCACTACAACTTCCCCCCCTACAGCACGGGCGAGGTCAAGCGCATGGGCGGGCAGTCCCGCCGCGAGATCGGGCACGGGAACCTCGCCAAGCGCGCCATCCGCGCCGTGCTGCCGACCTTCGAGGAGTTCCCGTACGTGATCCGCCTGGTGGGCGAGGTGCTGGAATCGAACGGCAGCTCCTCCATGGCGACCGTGTGCGCCGGAACGCTGGCCCTGATGGACGCCGGCGTACCGATCAAGGCGCCGGTGGCGGGCGTGGCGATGGGCCTCGTGATGGAAGGCGAGAAGTACCGCGTCCTGACCGACATCCTGGGTCTGGAAGACGCGCTGGGCGACATGGACTTCAAGGTCTGCGGCACCGCCGAGGGCGTCACGGCCCTGCAGATGGACATCAAGGTGGGCGGCATCACCCCGCAGGTCATGCGTGAGGCGCTCGCGCAGGCCCGCGAGGGCCGCCTGCACATCCTGGGCAAGATGGCCGAGGTGCTGGCCGCGCCCCGCGCGGAACTCAGCCCCACCGCGCCGCGCATCGTGAGCCTCAAGATCAACCCGGAACTGATCGGGAAGGTCATCGGGCCCGGCGGCAAGCAGATCCGCGAGCTGGAGGCCATGGGCGCGCAGGTGACGGTCGAGGAGGACGGCACCGTGCGCATCTTCAGCGCCGACGGCAGCGCCGCCGAGGCCGTGAAGGTCAAGATCGAGAGCATCACCCGCGAGGCGAAGGTCGGCGAGGAATTCGACGGCACCGTCGTGAAGACCGCGCCGTTCGGGGCGTTCGTGAACCTGTACCCCGGCCAGGACGGCATGCTGCACATCAGCCAGATGAGCGAGGAACGCATCAATGCCGTCGAGGACGTCCTGAACGTCGGTGACAAGCTGCGCGTGAAGATCGCCGGCATCGACGACCGGGGCAAGATCGACCTGATCCGCCCGGAACTCGAAGGCAAGATCGCGCCCCGTGAACCCCGTGCGCCCCGCCCCGGCGGGGACCGTGGCGGCCGCCCGCCCCGCCGCGACTGATACGGACTCCGATTGAATGGGCTGGAAAGCCCGCTGGGTCCGAGCGAAGCGAGTGGGAGCAACACGGGTTCCGGACGTGGAGCCGGCAATCCGGTGAAGTTCCGGATTGTTGGCGAAACAAACGGCAGTCCGTATGAGGGTCACTGCGGTTCATGGTTGAAAGTTGATGGTTGATGGACGGGGGGCTGCGGCTCCCCGTTTCTTCTGTTGCACGCCTCTGCCGTTTCATACGGACTCCGATTGAATGGGCTGCAAAGCCCGTTCAATCCGAGCGAAGCGAGTGGGAGCAAAACGGGTTCCGGACGTGGAGTCGGCAATCCGGTGAAGTTCCGGATTGTAGGCGAAACAAACGGAATCCGTATCAGCGTTTCAGCAGGCGGCCCAGGACCAGCGCCGTGCCGGCCGAACCGGCCAGCAGCACGGCCAGCAGGGCGGAGATGGGCGCGCCCTGGGTCAGCAGCACGCCCAGCAGCGCGAAGGTCAGCAGTTCTCCGGCCACGCCTGCCCAGGAGACGCGCGGCAGGGTGCGGCCCAGCAGGGTCACGCTGCCGAAGGACAGGGCGGCGGCCAGCAACGTGATCAGCCAGTGCAGGAGGCTCATGCCTTCAGTGTAGGCCCGTCCCTCCCGGCCGCGGGGGCGCGTTCCGGTCAGTCGAGCGGAGTGATCTCGTTCACGGGTGCGTCCGGGTCGGCGGGCAGCTCGGGGAGTGGCGCCGGGTCGGGGGTGGCGGCGTCGCCGCCGTCCGGGTCCGGCTCAGCGGGCACCGGGGGCGCTGCAGGCTCCGGCTGCGGCAGCGGTTCGGGTGGGTTCGGGACCGGCACGGTGGGGGTGACCGGCTCGGGGGTGGGTTCGGGCGGCTGCTCGGGCGGCGGGGTGGCCGGAATGGCGTCCACCGGGTCGGGGGCCGGAGCGGGTTCCGGGGTGGCGGGAACGGGGTCAGGCGCGGCCGGTTCCGGGGTGCCGGACGGACGGACGGGCGCGCGACGGCCGAAGAAGCCCCGGTTGCTGCCGCTGCCGTCGCGCGCGACGGGTTCGTTGTCGGCTTCCGTCTCGCGGAAGGCCATGGTCACCTGCCGCACCACGCGGTACGCGATGCCCGGCGGTTCCCTGAACGGCACGGGCGTCTGCCCGGCCAGCGCCCCGGCGACCGCCTGCTGCCAGATGGGCGTGGGAATCTCGCCGCTGAACGCCCAGGAGGGCAGCGACCCGCCCTGCTGCCTGCCGACCCAGACGGCCCCGGCGACGGTGGGGGTCACGCCGGCGAACCACAGGTCCTTGATGTCGTTGGTGGTGCCGGTCTTCCCGCCCACCTGCCAGCCCGGAATCTGCGCGCGGGCCGCGAGGCCCCCCTGGGCGGGCGTCAGGTCGTTCACGACGCCGCGCAGCATGTCCAGGCCCAGCCAGGCGGTCTGGGCGTCCCAGACGCGCCGGGGGGTGGGAGCGGGGCGGGTGTACAGCACCTTGCCGCGTGGGTCCTCGACCCGGCGGACCAGGCTGGGCTCGTAGTACAGGCCGCCGTTGGCGAAGGTGGCGTACGCGGCGGCCATCTGCAACGGGCTGGCTTCCAGCGTGCCGATGGTCAGGGACAGGCCCCCGTCGGCAGGCGGCGTGAGACCCAGGTCCCGCAGTTTCGCCTCGAAGGTGGGCACGCCGAGTTCCTGCCCGATGCGCACCGTGGGCAGGTTCAGGCTGTGGTCCAGCGAGTAGCGCATGGTGACGTACCGGCCGGTCCAGCGGCGGTCGTAGTTCATGGGCTGGTAGTCACCCTGGATCGGGGCGTCGAGGACCGTGTCGCTCTGCTTCCAGCCTTTTTGCAGCGCCAGGGTGTACAGCAGCGGCTTGATGGAACTGCCCACCTGCCGGCGGGCCTGCGTGGCGTTGTTCCAGTCGCTGGGCCGCCCGTCCGTGAGTTTCTGCCCGACCAGCGCCAGGACCTCGCCGCTGTCCGGCCGGACAAGCGCGACGCCCAGCGTCGCCCCGCCGGGCAGGTCCGCGTCGCGGCTGGCCTGCTCGGCGGCGGCCTGCGCGGCGGCGCTCATGCCGGTGTAGATCTTCCCGCCGCCGTACAGGGCCTTGCGGCCGATGACGGGCAGCAGTTCCTTCTCGACGGCCTGCAGGTAGAACTGGTTCGGGTAGCGGCGCACCCCTTCGAGCAGGTTCAGGTTCTCGCCGGGCCGCGAGGGGCGTTCCAGCGTCGCCGAGCGGAGGGTGCCGTCGTCGTTCCAGCCGAGGCGCCATCCGGCCGGGTAGATCGGGGTTTTCCAGGCGGCGTTCGCCTCGGCCTGCGTGATCTTGCCGTCCTCGACCATGCGGGAGAGCAGGTCCTTCATCAGGGGGCGGTACGCCTTGAAGGACCTGTACCGGCGGTTCGGGGCGGGAATGATGGTGGCGAGGTACACGCTCTCAGCGAGGTTCAGTTCGCGGGCGTCCTTGCGGAAGTACGCGTGGGCCGCGCCGCCCGCCCCGATGATGTCGCTGCTGCCCCCGTCTCCCCAGTAGATGACGTTCAGGTACGCGTTCAGGATCTGGTCCTTGTTGAAGTTGCGTTCCAGCTGGTAGGCCAGGACCGCCTCCTTGAACTTGCGTTCCGGGGTGCGGGCGCCCTGCAGGTCGGCGAGCAGGGTGTTCTTCACGACCTGCTGCGTGATGGAGCTGCCGCCCTCGAGGTCGTTCTGCAGCACGCCCTTGACCACCCCGCGCGCGATCCCGATCAGGTCGACGCCGCCGTGCTGGTAGAAGCGGCGGTCCTCGCTGGTCACCACGGCCTTCTGCAGCCACGGGCTGATCTGCGAGGCTTTCAGCAGGTTGCGGTTCACGCTGCCGCCGCTGCTGAGGCTGGGTGACAGGGTGCCCACCAGACTGCCCGCCCGGTCGTACACGCGGGTCTGCCCGCTGTACTCCAGCACGTCGAGGTCCGACACGCTGGGCAGGTCGCGCCCCCACGCGAACCACGCGCTTCCCGCGCCCGCCGCGACCACCAGCACCACGCCACCCAGCACACCCGAGACCTTCATCCGCTTCACTGTACCGGCCGCCAGTGAGGGCGGACCGGGACGCCGTCACGGTCGGCCGGGCCGGGCCGCGCCTGAGAGGGGAAAAGGACCGTCATGCGGGGCAGTATGCCGCCGCGGGCCGCTCCCTCACATCCCCCCAAAGCATGAGCGGACCTTCAGGAGCGCTCGGGCGCGTGCGGCGCAGGGAACACTTGCCCCGCCGCGCAGCAGGTACCATCGGCGGTGCGCACCATGACCCACACTGTTCCTCCCGCCCAGCCTCCAAGCCTCCGCACCGCCGATTCCGACCGCCTGCTGACCCCCATCGTCCGGGCGGCCGGGCAGGCCATCGGTGACTACCGCATGATCGAGGACGGTGACCGCGTGATGGTCTGCCTGTCCGGCGGGAAGGACAGTTACACGCTGCTGGACGTCCTGCTGCACCTGCAGAAGAAGGCGCCCATCGACTTCGAGATCGTCGCCGTGAACCTCGACCAGGGGCAGCCGGGCTTCCCGAAGGACGTCCTGCCCCGCTACCTGACGGAGCTGGGCGTGCGTCACGACCTGCTCACGCAGGACACGTACAGCGTGGTCAAGGAGAAGACCCCGGAGGGCAAGACCACCTGCGCGCTGTGCAGCCGCCTGCGCCGCGGCATCCTGTACGGGCACGCCCGCCGGATCGGCGCGACGAAGATCGCGCTGGGCCACCACCGCGACGACATCCTGGAGACGCTGTTCATGAACCTGTTCTTCGGCGCGCGCCTGAAGGCCATGCCGCCCAAGTTGCAGAGCGACGACGGCACGAACGTCGTGATCCGCCCCCTGGCCTACGTCGCGGAGGCCGACATCATCCGCTACGCGCAGGCCCGAGAGTTCCCGATCATTCCCTGCAACCTGTGCGGCAGCCAGGAGAACCTCCAGCGCAAGGTGGTCGGCGAGATGCTGGAAGGCTGGGAGCGGGAGCACCCGGGCCGCCTGACGAACATCGCCCGCGCCCTGACTCGCGTGACGCCCAGCCACCTGATGGACCGCGACCTGTTCGACTTCGCGTCCCTGAGCGTCACGCCGCCCGAGGGTGACCGGGGCTTCGACCCCGAGGACTACCCGCAGCGCGAGTTCCTGAGCGGCGTGCAGGAACTCGACATGCTCGGCTGATACGGACTCCGATTGAATGCGCTGCAAAGCCCGCTGGGTCCGAGCGAAGCGAGTGGGAGCTGGGCGGGCTGCCAGACGTGGAGCCGGCCATCCGGTGAACTTCCGGATTGTTGGCGAAACAAACGGCAGTCCGTATGAGGTCGCCCCGTTGCCCGGTGTGACAGCGGGGCCGCGCGCCCTTCAGCGCGTGGCCCCGTCCTGTGGTGTGGGCGTCAGGGCGTCTCGGTGTAGGCGCCCAGGCGGCGGAAGCGCGCGGCGCGGCCGGATTTCAGGGTGGCGGGGTCCTGCGCGGCCAGTTCGCGCAGGTGCCGGGTGACGGCCTCGCCGACCGCGTGGGCGGCCTGCTGGGGGTTCAGGTGCGCGCCGCCGGCGGGTTCGGGGATGACTTCCTCGACGATCCCGAGTTCCAGCAGGTCCGGGGCGGTCAGGCGCAGCGCCTCGGCCGCCAGGGGGGCCTTGCTGGCGTCCTTCCAGATGATGCTCGCGGCACCCTCCGGGGAGATCACGGAGTACCACGCGTTCTCCTGGATCAGCACGCGGTTTCCCACGCCGATGGCGAGCGCGCCGCCCGAGCCGCCCTCGCCGATGACGACGTTCACGACCGGCACGCGCAGGTTCAGCATGCGGCGGATGCTCTCGGCGATCGCCCAGCCCTGGCCACGTTCCTCGGCTTCCAGGCCGGGGTAGGCGCCCTGGGTGTCCACGAGCGCCACGACGGGCAGCCCGAACTTGTCCGCGAGGTCCATCAGGCGCACGGCCTTGCGGTAGCCTTCCGGGTTGGCGCTGCCGAAGCGGCGTTTGATCTTGCTTTTCGTGTCGCGGCCCTTCTGCTGCAGCAGCAGCATGACGGGCACGCCCTGCCAGCGGGCGGGACCGCCGATCAGGGCGGGGTCGTCGCCGTAGCGGCGGTCGCCGTGCAGTTCCGTGAACTCGGTGCACAGCTGCTCCACGTAGTCGAGCGCGGTGGGGCGGCCGGGAGCGCGGGCCAGTTGCACGCGCTCCCAGCGGGTCGGGTCGGCCTTCGGGGTGGGGGTGTGGGCGGCGCGCAGGCGGTCCACCTCGGCCCGCAGCGGGGTGATGGCCGCGTCGAGGTTCTGCCCGGTGCGCTGCGCGGTGACTTCCAGATCGTGTACGCGCGCCTCGAGTTCCTTCAGGGTGTCGATGCCGGCGGTCACGCGCTCACCTCCTGTCGGGTCAGGAGGCCCAGCAGGGACGCGAGGTACGCGCGCTGCTCGCGGCGGTCCACGACGGCGTCCACCATGCCGTGCGACAGCAGGAACTCGGCCCGCTGGAAGCCGTCCGGGAGGCTCTGACGGATGGTCTGCTGGATCACGCGCGGCCCCGCGAAGCCGATCAGCGCGCCGGGCTCGGCGAGGATCACGTCGGCGATGGTGGCGAAGCTGGCGGTCACGCCGCCGGTGGTCGGGTCGGTCAGGACACTCACGTACGGCAGGCCCCGCTCGGCGAGCGTTTCGAGGGCGACGGTGGTCTTGGCCATCTGCATCAGGGACAGGGCACTCTCCTGCATGCGGGCGCCGCCGCTGGCGGTCACGATGACCAGCGGCGTGCCCTGCCGGGCGGCGTGCTCGGCGGCGCGGGCGATTTCCTCGCCGACGACGCTGCCCATGCTGCCGCCACTGAACGCGAAGTCCATGACGGCCAGCGTGACCGGTACGTCCAGGATGGTGCCGGTGCCGGTCAGGATCGCGTCGGGCCGGCCGGTCTTCTTCTGGGCGCGGCGCAGGCGCTCGGGGTAACTCTCGGTGTCCTGGAAGTTCAGGGCGTCGGTGGGGTGGACCGCGCCGGACAGCTGCGTGAAGCTGCCCTCGTCGAGCAGGACTGCCACGCGCTGCGCGGCGTCCAGCCGCAGGTGATGCCCACACTTGGGGCACACGAAGGCGTTCGCTTCGAGGTCACGGTTGTACAGCCCCTCCTTGCACTGGGGGCACTGGGTCCAGAGATCGGGCATGTCCGCGCCACCCTGCTGCTGTGGGCGGCGGCGGCGGAAAAATCGGTCAAGCGCCATGTGGTGAGTCCTCCCGGATATGCATCCTTACCCGCGCATTCTAGTGGCCCCCCGCGCGTCCGGTTGCACCGGGTCCAATGCAGCCCGCCCGGCGTGGGCGTTCAGCGCAGCTTGCTTTTCAGGTAATCGTCCATCTGCGCCAGTTGCAGGTTCAGGTCCTGCTGCAGCGCGTCGACCCGGGCGGTCAGGGCGGGGACGTCCGCGCCGGCGCCGCGCGCCGCTTCCAGCGCCCGGAACCGTTCGTCCAGGTACGTCTGCAGCTGCGCGAAGCGGCTGCCTTCCTGCTGGTCGAGGCTGACGCGCAGGGCCTCCATGTCCCGCAGGAGTTTGGCGCTGTCCGCCTGGGCGCGCAGGCCCGTGATTCCCGCCCAGAAGTAGAACACCAGGGTCAGCAGGGTCGCCACGATCAGCAGGATCAGGCCCATCGGCACGCCCCGGTAGGTCGCGAAGCCCAGGCTCAACGTGTGAGGGAACATCAGGGCGTTGGTGTTCAGCATGGCGAAGATTGCCAGGAGTGCCAGCGCGATGATCAGGACGATGGTCCGCATGCCTGCCAGCGTAACACCGGCCCTCTCATGAAGCGGCCCGTCCCGGATTGCGGGAACGTTCACGCTCCGGCCGGAACGCCTGCCCCCCAGCCGGCCCCGGTGGTGCGGTTCCGGCCTGCCAGCGTATGCTGCGCTGGTATGTCACTCGTCGTTCTGGTCACACTTCCCCCCGAGCGGGCGCATGACCTGGCCCGCATCCTCGTTGCCGAGCACCTCGCCGGATGCGTGAACATCGTGCCGGGCCTGCAGAGCGTGTACCGCTGGCACGGCGAGGTCGCCGAGGACCCCGAGAGCCTGCTGCTGATCAAGACCAGCGGCGAGCGTTACCCCGACCTCGAGGCGCGCATCAAGGCGCTGCACCCCTACGAGGTGCCGGAGATCATCGCGCTGCAGTACGACCGCGCCCTGCCGGAATTCCAGAGCTGGCTGCGCGAGGCGCTCAGCACCCCGCAGAGGTAGGAACAGCCGGCGGTGCGGTCATACGGACTCCGATTGAACGGCTTTGTAAGCCATTCAATCCGAGCGAAGCGAGTGGGAGAAAACCGGGTTCCGGACGTGGAGTTGACAGATCGGTGGTGTTCCGATCTGTTAACGAAACAAACGGCAGTCCGTATCAGACAGACGGGGCGGGGACGGGGGCCGCTGCGCCCGTCCCCGCCCCGTCCGGCACGCTCAGCTGAAGTCGGACAGGATGACCTTGGTGCGGTCGTTCAGCTTGAAGGACATGCTGCAGCCGGCCAGACCGTCCTGGTCGGCGCCGATCTCGGCGACCACGCTGGCGGTGTTGTCGCCGCCGCTGGTCAGCGCGCGGATGAAGGCGTCCGTCTCGGCTGCGCCGACCTTCAGGGTGGCGAGGTCGTCGGCGTTCACGCTGTACACCACCGAGGACACGCCGCTGGACCGGCGGGTCAGGTTGAAGGTGGCGTTCACCGTGGCGTTGAAGGTGGCCTTCCCGGCCGCGTCACTGACCTCGACCTTCAGGGTCTTGAGGGTCACCTTGGCTGACTGGGGCGCGTTGCACAGGCCCGAGGCGGTCGCCTCGGTGAACCCGGCCTGGAATTCCAGGGCGTGCGGCCGGATGTCGAACGGCACGTCTTTCGGGTACGCCACGTCTGCGAACGGCGCGCCCTGGGTGGAGTAGGAGACCGTGCCCTTGACGGCGGCGGGCTGCAGCGGTCCGCTGGAGCTGAGGGTCTTGCCGTTCAGCCCGGCGGGGTTCTCGACCGTCTGGGGAGGCACGAACTTACCGACGATCGCGCCGCAGCTGGCGAGGGTGGTGGCGAGGGTAATCAGGGCGGCGGCAGAGACAGTCTTGTGCATGAAAAGCTCCTTGTGAGGAAGGGTGGGGCCGGCGGAGGAAGGACCCGGCAGGACCGGGCGGCAAAGCGCAGACCGTCTCCGGAGGGAGGTCGCCTGTCCGCGGTCTGTTCATTCTAATGACGGACTGTCCCCTTCCATGACGGACATTTCACGCTGGACCTTCACGTCCCGCCCCTGCCCACGCAGAAAGGATTCTGTCATGGGCGCTGCGGTGCGTTTCCCGTCAGGGCCGGGAGCGCAGCGATCGGTCAGGGGCACGCCCGGACCGGCCTGCCGGGCGGACGGAACAGGTGGAGGCCGTGTCCGGCGTGCAGGTCCGCCTCGCCGGAAGGCATGAAAAACCCCCCGCACGTGGCGGGGGGTCTGTGTGGCGGGCCCTGAAGGACTTGAACCTACGACCCTCGGTTTTGGAGACCGATGCTCTACCAACTGAGCTAAGGACCCTTGCTGACGTGCGCAGGGCACGGGCGCATGCAGAGTAGCAGAGCCGCACGGGGTGCGCAAGTCCGGGCGGCGCCGCGACTGGCGGACGCCGCGGACGGTGCGGAGGCGTCTGTTCCGCGCGGACGGCGGGGACGGGGTGGGTGTAGCTTGGGCTGCGATGACCGTCAGACCTTCCAGATCGACTCCGGCGCGCCTCCCGGCAGGCGCGCGGGCGCGGGCGCCGCAGGTGCTGGGCGCGCTGGAGGCGCTGTACCCGGACGCCCGCACGGAACTGGAGTTCCGCACGCCCTTCGAGCTGCTGGTCGCGACGGTCCTGAGCGCGCAGGCGACGGACGTGAGCGTGAACGCCGCGACGCCCGCGCTGTTCGCGGCGTACCCGGACGCGCACGCCATGAGCGCCGCGCAGCCGGAAGAGATCGAGCCGTTCATCCGCCGGATCGGGCTGTACCGGGGCAAGGCGCGGAACCTCGCGGCGCTGGCGCGGCTGCTGGTCGAACGGCACGGGGGCGAGGTGCCGAACGATTTCGGGGCGGTCGTGGCGCTGCCCGGCGCGGGCCGCAAGACCGCGAACGTGGTCCTCAGTAACGCCTTCGGGTACCCGGCCATCGCGGTGGACACGCACGTGGGGCGACTGGCGCGCCGGCTGGGCCTGAGCGTGCAGACCAACCCCGACCGGGTGGAGGCGGACCTGCAGAAGCTCTTCGCGCGTGAGCGGTGGGTGTTCCTGCACCACGCGCTGATCCTGCACGGGCGGCGGGTGTGCGCGGCACGCAACCCGGCGTGCGCGGCGTGCCGCATGGCGGCCTTCTGCCCGAAAGTGGGCGTGGCGTGAACGGGCCGGTTCGCGGGCAGTCGTGGCGGTTCTCGCGGCAGGTGTGGCTGTTCCTGGCGGCGGTGTTCTCGTTCGGGCTGTCGCAGGCGTTCACGGCGCTGTTCCTGAACTTCTACCTGCGGGCGCTGGGGCTGGGCGCCGAGTGGCAGGGCGTCCTGAACGCGCTGCCGGCCGTCACGCTCGCCGCCCTGAGCCTGCCGGCGGTGGCGCTGGCGCGGCGGATCAGCAACGCGCACACCCTGAAGGTCGGCGCGGCCCTGAGCCTCGCGGGGACCGTGCTGCTGGCCGTGGCGGGCGGCGCGGCCCTGGTGATCGCCGGGGCGCTGTTGCAGGGCGCGGGCGCGGCCCTGACGGTCGTGGCGTCGTCGCCGTTCATGGCGAACAACAGCGACGAGCGCAGCCGGGTGACGCTGTTCAGCGTGCAGAACGCCCTGATGACCGGCGCGGGCTTCCTGGGGAACCTGCTGGGCGGACAGGTGCCGCAACTGTACGCCAGCTGGACCGGTGCGCCCGCCGACGGGCTGGGCGCGCTGCGGACGGCGCTGCTGATCGCGGCGGCGTTGCAGGTGGCCGGGCTGGTCCCGGTTCTGGCGCTGAAACCCAGCGGGAAGACCGCCCGTGAGGGCCGCAGCTTCAGCGTGCAGGAGAAGGGCATCATGGCGCGGCTGGTCGCGCCGAACATCCTGGTGGGCCTGGGGGCCGGGGCGACCATTCCGTTCCTGAACGTGTTCATCGAGGGCAAATTCCAGATCAGTTACGCGGGCCTGGGCACCCTGTTCGCCTGGACGAGCCTCGCGACGGCCGCCACGGCGCTGCTGCAGCCGCTGCTGGTGCGCCGCATGGGGCCGCTGCAGGCGGTGCTGGTCGTGCAGGCCAGTTCGTTGCCGTTCCTGGCGGCGCTGGGCTTCGCGCCCAGCCTGTGGCTGGTCACGGCGGCGCTGTTCACGCGCGGCGCCCTGATGAACGCGGCCGGGCCGGTGTACAGCGCGTACGCCATGAGCGCCCTGCCGGAACGCGACCGTCCCATGTACTCGGCCGTGAACGTGATCGCCTGGGACCTCGGGTGGGCGGTCAGCAGCGTCCTGTCGGGCGTGGTGCGCGGCGCGCTGCCGTTCACGCTGGCCTTCAACCTGCTGTTCGCATGGACGCTGCTGATGTACGCCGGGAGCGTGCTGGCCATCTACCTGGGCCTGTACCGCCCGGCCCGCATGAACGCTGCCCTAACCTCCCGCCCGCCCGCCGCGTGAACCTCCCTCACGGTTCGGGGGGTAGACTGCCAGTGATGAGTGACTCCTCCCCCCTTCGCCGCCTGCACCACGTTCAGGAACTTGATCTGAACCTTGATCGCCTGCGCGATGAGGAAAGCAACATTCCTGACGAGCTGCGCGCCGCCCGCGCCGAGCAGGAACGCCTGAACAACGAACTCGAGGACACCGAGATCACCCTCGAGGGCGTCGACAAACGCGTGCGCCAGCAGGAACTCGACCTGGCCGGCACCCGCGAGCAGATCGCCCGCGCCGAGGAGGAACAGGAGAAGAACGCCTTCGACGCCCGCGCGCAGTCCCAGTACGGCAGCCGCATCCAGATGCTCAGCGAACGCGCCGACGAGATGGAAGAGGACCTCGTGCCGCTGCGCGAACGGCAGCGCGAACTGAACGAACGCGCCGCCGACCTGCGCGCCCAGCACCGCGCGCTGCGCCCCACCCTGAACACCCTGGAAGAACAGGACGACGCCCGCGTGCAGGACCTGCGCGCCCAGGGCGAGGCCGACCGCCAGGAACGCGCCCGCCTCGCCGGGGAACTCGACACCCGCACCGTGCGTGAGTACGACATGATCCGCCGCGCCAAGAAGGGCCTGGGCGTCGTGGAGATCAAGGCCGGACGCTGCAGCGGCTGCAACGTCATGCTGCCGGTGAACGTGCAGCAGAAAGCCGCGCTGGGCAAACTGCCCCCCGTGAAGTGCCCGAGCTGCGGCCGCTTCCTGATCCGTCTCGACCTCGCGTAAGCAGGCCAGACAGCGCCCCCACCCCGCCGCGTGGCAGGGTGGGGGTCTGCTTTGAATCCTTGCTGTGGCCCGGCACGCACGGCCCGGCGTACCACCTTCAGAATTCGTCGCGTTCGAACACCGCGCGGATCTGCTCTCGCGTCAGGCCCTGACCCAGCAGGATCAGCAGCAGCAGCCGGGCCTTGTGGGCGTTCAGGAAACTCGCGGGGATCGCGCCTGCTCCCACCAGGGTCGCGCCGCCGCCCGCGTACCCGTACACGGGCAGGACCGGCCCGGCGTGCGTGCGGGTGGCGATGATCACGGGTTTGTCGGTCGCGCGGATCAGGGGCAGCAGTTCGGCCGGGAGGTTCCCGGTCCCCAGGGCCGCGATGACCAGCCCGTCGGCCCGTGCGGCGGCCTCGGCGTAGCCCTCGCCGGTCCAGCCGGCGTAGGCGTACAGGATTTCCACGCGGGCGTTCAGGTGCGCGGGGCGGTACGTGGCGCGGGGTTCGGGCCGCGCGAAGTAGTGCAGGCGGGGCGTGCGGCCCTCACGGTCGATGCGGCCGATGGGGCCGGGGTAGCCGCCGAAGGCGTCCACGGCGGTCGTGTGGATCTTGGTGACGGTCCGCGCGTCGAAGATGTCCCCGCCGATCACCACGAGCGGCCCGCGCTCGCGGCTGCTGGGGTGCAGGGCGACGTGCGCGGCGTCCAGCAGGTTGGCCGGGCCGTCCCAGCTGATCTCCTCGGCGTGGCGCATGCTGCCGGTCAGGACGACCGGGACGGGCACGTTCAGGGTGAGGTGCAGCGCGAACGCCGTTTCCTCCAGGGTGTCGGTGCCGTGCGTGACCACGATGCCGTCGTGGTCCGGGGCGAGCGTCTCGATCAGCGCGGCCAGTTGCCCCATGTGCGCCGGGGTCATGTGCGGGCTGGGCAGACTGAACGGCTGCACGTCGTGCACCTGCACGCCGTCCAGGCCGGGCACGCTGGGTGCCTGCTGCGGCGTCAGGCCGCGCCCGTCGGGGCTGGGGCGGCTGGCGATGGTGCCGCCCGTGTGAATGACCGCGAGTCTGGGAGGGGTGGGCATGCCCGTGATGCTAGAGCAAGCGCGCCCCGCCGCTCCCCGGTCTGTCCGGACGGGCGGCGCGGCGCGGCCTGCGGGAGCCGGGTTAGCGGCGCCGACCGGCCCACACGAACGCCAGCCCGAACACGGCCAGCGTGAGGGGCAACTCGGCCAGCAGGGCGTCCGGGGCCGAGGTGCCCGCCTGGGTGCGCTGCCACAGGCCGATGCCCAGCCACAGCAGCGCGGCGGCCAGGGCGATGACCAGTGGGGGCAGGCGGTTCACCTCAGCTGCGGGCGGCGCTGATGAGCGCCTCGGCACCCTGGGCCAGCATGTCGCTGGCGAGTTCGGCGCCCATGTCGGCGCACTCGCCCGGGTCGCCCTGCGTGGTGGCGCGGATGACCTGCGAGCCGTCCAGGGCGCCCACCCAGCCTTCCAGGGTCAGGATGCCGCCCTTGACGCTGGCGTGCGCGCCGACCGGGGCCATGCAGCCCGCACCCAGGCCCGCGAGGAACTCGCGTTCGGCGGTGATGCGGTCGTCGGTGGTGTGGTCGTGGATGGCGTACGCGACCTCGATGGTCAGGTCGTCGTCCGAGCGGGTCTCCAGGGCCAGGGCGCCCTGGCCGGGGGCGGGCAGCAGGATGTCGGGTTCCACGAACTCGTCGATGCGGTGGCGCATCTCGGTGCGGATCAGGCCGGCCGCCGCCAGGATGATCGCGTCGTACTCGTCCCCGGCGAGCGCGGCGAGGCGCGTGTCGATGTTGCCGCGCAGGTCGATGACCTGCAGGTCCGGGCGGTAGGCGCGCAGGAACGCCTTGCGGCGCACGCTGCTCGTGCCCACGCGGGCGCCCTGCGGGAGGTCCGCGAGGCGTTTCATGCCTTCCTTGCCGATCAGGACGTCACGGGCGTCCACGCGGCGCGGAATGGAACTGACTTCCAGGCCTTCGGGCTGCTCGGTGGGCAGGTCCTTGAGGGAGTGAACGGCGATGTCGATGCGTTTCGACAGCAGCGCGTCCTCGATTTCCTTGACCCAGAAGCCCTTGTCTCCCTTCTGGGCCATGGCCTCCAGGCTGCCGCGGTTGCGGTCACCCTTGGTGCTGATCGTCTGAATGCGGAAGTCCGTATCCGGCCATTCTTCCTTCAGGCGAGCAACCACCCACTGGGTCTGTGCGAGCGCAAGTGTGCTGCCGCGCGTTCCTACCGTCACCATCCGCATAACCCGCGCATTATACGGGCTGCGAGGACCCGGCGCGTCCCGGACCCGACCGGGCGACCCGGACCGCGTCACCCCCGGACCGTTCCGCGCCCGCGGGCACGCGCCCCAGGCGGGTGTGCCCGGTGACCATGCGCCACTCGGCGGATGCGGCGGCGGGTCCGTTCGGCCTAGCCTGTGGGAATGACGGCGCCTGTTCCCTCTTCTTCCCTGCCACCGGACGCCCCCCCATCCGGAAGTCCCGCACAGCGGCCCTCGACGGCGCTGGGCGTGCTCGCCACGTACCTGGGCCCCCTGAAATGGCAGGTGCTGGCGCTGGCGGCGCTGCTGCTGACCGGCACCGCCCTGAACCTGACCCTGCCGCAACTGCTGGCGCGTTTCGTGGACAACGCCCGGCTGGGCGCCGGGGCCGACCCGGCCCTGCTGGCGCGGCTGGCCGGCGTGTACATCGCGCTGGCGGTCGGCGTGCAGTTCATGACGGCCGGCGCGACGTACGTGGGCGCGCGGGTCGGCTGGACCGCCACGAACCGCCTGCGCGCCGACCTGATGGACCACCTGCTGTCGCTGGACATGCGTGAACACAAGGAACGCACGCCGGGCGAGATGATCGAACGCATCGACGGGGACGTGACGGCCCTCAGTAACTTCTTCTCGCAGTTCGCGGTGCGGGTGTTCGGGGCGGCGCTGCTGCTGACCGGCGCGCTGATCATGTTCTTCCGGCAGGACTGGCGCGTGGGCCTGGGCGTCACGACCTTCACGCTGCTCACCCTGTACGTCATGAACCGCGTGCGGAAACTGGGCGTGGAACCCACCCGCCTGGAACGCGAGAGCAGCGCCCGCCTGTTCGGCTTCGTGGAGGAACGCCTGACCGGCCTGGAGGACATCCGCAGCCTGGGTGCCGGCGGCCACCACCTGAACCGCTTCCTGCGCGTGCAGCGCGAGTTCTTCACGCGGTCCATCAATTCCTGGCGGCGGCGCAGCGTGGTGTGGCAGCTCAGCATGCTGCTGTTCGCCATCGGGTACGTCGGGGTGCTGAGTACCGCCATCGGCCTGTACGCCGCCGGGAGCATCACGCTCGGCACGGCGTTCCTGCTGTACCAGTACATGACGCTGGTGGAGGAACCCATCGATCAGCTCACGCAGCAGCTTCAGGACCTCCAGAAGGCCGGGGCGAGCATCGGGCGCGTGTCGGAACTGCTCGCGCTGCGGACCGCCGTCACGGGCGGCAGCGTGCCCCTGAGCGACGGCCCGCTGGCGCTGGACTTCCGGGACGTGTCGTTCACGTACGCGCCCGAGGACCCCGAGGCGCGCGGCGTGCTGAGCGGCGTGACCTTCCACCTGCCCGCCGGGCAGACCGTCGGCCTGCTGGGCCGCACCGGCAGCGGCAAGACCACCCTGACCCGCCTGATCTCCCGCCTGTACGACGCGACCGCCGGCGAGATCACGCTGGGCGGCGTGAACATCACCCACGTGCCCCTCAAGGACCTGCGCCGCCGCGTGGCGGTCGTCACTCAGGACGTGCAGCTGTTCCAGGCGAGCGTGCGCGACAACCTCAGTTTCTTCGACCCGACCGTCACGGACGAGCAGGTCGAGGCGGCCCTGCACGAGGTCGGCCTGGGCCTGTGGCTCTCGCGGCTGGAACAGGGCGTGCGCACCCCGCTGCCCACCGGCAGCCTCTCGGCCGGCGAGGCGCAACTGCTGGCCTTCGCACGCGTCCTGCTGCGCGACCCCAGCGTCATCATCCTCGACGAGCCCAGCAGCCGCCTCGACCCCGCCACCGAGGCCCTGCTGACCGCCGCCATGACCCGCCTGCTGAGCGGCCGCACCGCCATCATCATCGCGCACCGCCTCGACACCGTCGCCCGCGCCGACCGCATCCTGGTCCTCGGCGGCGGCGAGGTCCTCGAAGACGGCCCCCGCGCCGACCTGGCCCGCGACCCGCGCAGCCACTACGCCGCCCTGCTGCGCGCCGGAACGCTGAGCGAGAACGCGCCGGAAGGCGTGCTGGCATGACGGTCTGCACGGCCCTCCCACTGCCCGCCCCCCACGCGCCACGCACCCCCTGGAGTCCCGCATGACCACCTCACCCCTGCCGCCCGCGCCCGCGAAGGAACGCACCTTCGCGCTCTCACGGGAACTGTTCCGCTACAAACCCGCCCTGTTCGCGTTCAACCTGCTCATGTGGGGCATGGTGCACGCCAGCCCCGCCCTGCTGACCCTGGCCGTCAGCGGCGTGTTCCGCCACCTGGAGGAAGCGGACGCCCTGCGGACCGGCGGGCAACCCCTGAACCCCGCCATCGCCGCCGCGTGGGTGGCGCTCGGGTGGTTCGCGTTCGTGCGCCTCAGCCGCTTCGGGATCTTCTACGGCGCGTTCCGCGCGTGGATTCAGCTGTGGTACACGCTGGACGCCCTGGTGCGCCGCAACCTGCTGGGCTACCTGCTCACCGCGCGCCGCAGCCGCCGCCTGCCCGACACGCCCGCCGAGGCCGTCAGCCGCTTCCGCGACGACGTGGACGACGTCGCCGGGTACACGGAAGTCTGGGTGGACGGCGCGGGCTTCGTCGCGTACTCCCTGATCGCCATCACCCTGATGGCCCGCGTGGACCCCCTGATCACGCTGCTGGTGTGCACGCCACTGCTGCTGATGATCGCGTTCGTGCAGCGCCTCTCGCCCACCATCCGCACGTACCGCCGCCGCATGCGCGAGGCGACCGCCCGCGTCACGGACTTCATCGGCGAGACCTTCGGAGCGGTCAGCGCCGTGAAACTCGCCGCGCAGGAAGACCGCATGGTCGGCCACCTGCGTTCCCTGGGCGAAACGCGCCGCCACGCCGCCCTGCGCGACGTCCTGCTGACCGAACTGATCCGCGGCGTGAACACCAACATGGTCAACCTCGCCGTCGGCCTCGTGCTGCTGCTCGGCGCGAACAAGGTCCGGGGCGGCGCGCTCGACGTGGCCGACTTCGTGCTGTTCATCGGCCTGCTCCCCCGCCTGACCGGCTCCATGGGCTTCTTCGGCGACGCCATCGCCCGCCACCGCCGCACCGGCGTCAGCTACGACCGCATGACCCGCCTGCTGCAGGACGCCCCGGACACCACCATCGTCGCCCACCACGACGTGCACCTGAACGCCGACCCGCCCGCCCCCGACCCCGCCCCACCCCACATCCCCCTGCAGGAACTGCGCGTGGAAGGCCTGAACGCCACGCACCCCAGCGGCCTCGGCGTGCGCGACATCAGCTTCAGCGTCCGGCGCGGCGAGTTCATCGTCATCACCGGCCGCATCGGCAGCGGCAAAAGCACCCTGCTGCGCGCCCTGCTCGGCCTGATCCCCACCCAGAGCGGCCACACGTACTGGAACGGCCAGCCCATCGACGACCCCGCCACCTTCCTCGTCCCCCCCCGCAGCGCGTACACCGCCCAGATCCCCAACCTGTTCAGCGACACCCTGCAGGAAAACATCACCAGCGGCAGCCCCGACACCAACCTCAGCCGCGCCGTGAAACTCGCCGTCCTCGAACCCGACCTCGACACCCTCGGCAACGGCCTCACCACCCCCGTCGGCGCACGCGGTGTGAAACTCAGCGGCGGGCAGATCCAGCGCGCCGCCGTCGCCCGCATGCTCGCCCGCGACGCCGACCTCCTCGTCTTCGACGACGTCAGCAGCGCCCTCGACGCCCGCACCGAAGCGCAACTCTGGCAGGGCCTCGCCAGCACCGACGCCACCTGCCTCGTCGTCAGCCACCGCCGCGCCGCCCTCCTGCGCGCCGACCGCATCCTCCTCCTCCAGAACGGCACCCTCACCGACCACGGCACCCTCCCCGAACTCCTCGAACGCAACGAAGAAATGCGCGCCCTCTGGCACGACGACGAGGCAGACGGAGAGTAGGAAGGGCGCCCCCTCAGTCAGCTTCGCTGACAGCTCCCCTCAAGGGGAGCCTTGAAGGCGAACGTCGTCGCCACGAGGCCCGTAACGAGAGCCCCCCCTGCCCCCCTGGGGTACTCGTATGAGCCGCTTGCGGAGGGGGCTGGGGGGTGGGGCAACACGCAGGCGGCAACCCCAAGGAACCTTCATACGGACTCCGATTGAATGGCTTTATAAGCCATTCAATCCGAGCGGATGCGAGTAGGAGAGAAACGGGTTCCGGACGTGGAGTTGACGACCCGGTGCCGTTCCGGGTTGTCAACGAAACAAACGGAATCCGTATCAGATCTCCTGCAAGGGAATGGCCGCCAGCCACGCGGGCACCTCGTCCGGGGCGTACGTGTCGAACACGAGCCGCGTGAGGGACACGAGCGGGTAGCCCTCCAGATCGCCTTCGACGGGGCGGCGGTCGACGATGCAGGCGATGGCGGCGCAGCGTCCTCCGGCGGCTTCGGCGGCGCGGACGGCTTTGAGGACGCTGCCGCCGGTGGTGAGGACGTCTTCGACGGCGATGAAGGGTTCGCCGGGCTTGATGGTGAACGCCTCGCGGATTTTCATGCCGCCGTGGCCGTCTTTCTCGGCGAAGATGGCGCGGGTGCCGTAGTGGCGGGCGGTTTCGTAGGCGAGGACGACGCCGCCCATGGCGGGGCCGATGAGCAGGTCGGCCTGGATGCCTTTCTCCTTGAGGCGCTGGGCGAGGGCCTGCCCGATCTGTTCGGTGAGGTGGGGGTGCTGGAGGACGGTGGTGCTCTGGAGGAATTTGGGGCTGTGGCGACCGGAGGCGAGGAGGAAATGGCCTTCGTGGTACGCGCCGGCCTGCTGGTAGAGATCCAGGACGTTCATGGAGGTCAGTATTTCATCCTGGGTGGCCGGAGCGGTGTCGGTTGGGGGCCGGGTCGCTTGGGGGGCTGGGTTCCATTGCGTGGGGGTGGGGTGGGGGCATGATGGTGCATGGATTCGGTGACTTTTCCGGGGGCGGTGACGGTGGGGGCGCGGCGGCGCCTGCTGGGCATCTCGCTGGTGGCGCTGGCGCGGGAGGCGGGCGTGTCGCCGGAGGTGCTGCGGCGGCTGGAGGCGGGTGAGTACGATCCGCGGAGTCTGCATGTGGTGGCGCGGCGGGTGCTGGCCCGGCGACTGGACATCACGCTGGAGTAGATGGGGGGCGCGTAGGCGTGCTGGCTGATGCGCGGCGTCCGCACGGCGCGCTTGAATGACGCGTGAAGGAAACGCCGGGCGCAGACTGGGCGTTCGCCGTGAAGAATGACAGGCGGGGCGGGTGGGAGGTGGTGCGGCGTGAATCAGGCATTCGTGGATGCCAGCTGGAATGAGGGACCGGACGCCGAGGGGCGACTGGTGGGCGTGGGCGGCTGGGGGCTGGTGCTGATCGTGCCGGGGCAACTGCCGGCCCGGTTTCAGGGGCAGCTGCGCGCGCCGGACAACAATGCCGCCGAGGTGCGCGCGGTGCTGGAGGCCGTGCGGGCCGCGCCGCCCGGCGAGGCGCTGACCGTGCATACGGATAACGAGGCGGTGATCGCGTCGGTCGGGCGCGGGCGGGGGCCGGAGGTCCTGACGGACGCGGCCCGCGAGGTGCTGGAGGAGGTTGCGGCGCGGGGCGTGGGTCTGCGCGTGCGGTACGCGCCGCGCACGCGGCGGCACATGCTCACCGCACACGAGCTGGCGAACGACGCGCGGCGGGGCCTGGGCACGCCGGGCCTCACGGCCACCCGGTCGGACGTGCTGATCGAGCAACGCGCGGCGGGCGACGAAGCCCGCGTGAGCCTGCGCCGCCCTGGGGAGCGCGTGACGGCGCACGTCCCGCTGGACGTGATGTCCGAGGTCCCGCCGAGCGCGCAGGCCCTGCTGGCCGCCGTGGGGCTGGCCCTGCCGGGCGAGGTGCTGGTGGTGCGGCGGGCCAGCCGGGTCGCGCAGGCCCTGTGGCACCGGCCCGAGCGGGCGCTGCGGGCGGGCGCGCAGGCGACGCTGCAACTCGCGCGCCGCGCCGCCGACGAGAACGGCGTGCAGGTCGAATTCCTGGGCGTCGGCTGAAAGTGTTGGAAACAATGTTGGAAGTTGTCACAGAGACCGTTGCGCTGGAGCGCCTCCGGCAAACGGGGGAACTCGCGCATGTCCGTCTGGCCTCCTTGGATCTGGAGCAGGTGATGGGAGACAGCCTGGAAATGAACATCCGCATCACAGATTGCGTCATCGACGTTTTGAGCGGCTTAAACGTGAGTTTTCTCAGCCTCCTCTCCGTGACCCGGTGCCAGTTGACGACCCTGAACTTCCATATGGCCTACCTGTTGGGGGGAGCGGTATTCCGCGACTGCCTCGTCACCGGAGCCGCAAGTTTCGAGATGGGTGGGCACAACGAACCTGGGTGCCCGTTTCACCTTCAGGGCTGCACGTTCGGGGGTTTCGTGAGCTTCTGGGACTGTTGGTTTCCCTCGGATGTCATCATCGAGGACTGCGACTTTCAGTCTGGGAGTAATCTTCTGGGAAACGAAGGAGAGCCGTACCGGGTTCAATTCGACGGGCCGCTCGTCCTGCGAAACGTGAGGGGGGAGCTTCATCTGCCCGGCGGCTGATGTCGGGGGGGCGCAGGCATTACGCTGGGCAGCATCATGAGGTTCTCTTCGTTCGCGGTGGAAAGTGGTGGGGTGGCGGCGGCCGGCGGGCAGGGGTCCGAGGTGCGCGTGTGGGGCGAGTCGGATGTGCTGGTGGTGTCGGCGCCGCTGCCGGGGGTGCTGCGGGTACGGTTGATGCCGGAGGCGCGGGCGAACTCGCTGGGCTTTCCGCGCGTGCCGGTCAAGCAGAGTTTCGCGGTGCGACCGGACCTGCCGGATGGCCTGAGCCTGAACGCGGCGGACCTGGAGGACGAGCTGCTGGTGATCGGGGGTGGGTTGTCGTTCCGGCTGAACCGCGTGTCGGGGGCGTGGCAGGTGCTGACGGGGAGTGGGTCGTCGGCGCGGGTGCTGGTGTCGGCGCCCGTCTGGGGCGGTGAGGCGCCCACGCAGCGGCCGGCGCTGGATGCCGAGCGCTTCAACCTGCGCCGCTCGCGCCTGAGCCTGGACGCCCCGGAGGGCGCGGCGTTCCTGGGGTTCGGGGAGCGGGTGGGGCCGATCGACAAGCGCGGCATGCACCTGACGTTCTGGAACACGGACTGCTTCCCGCACCACACGGAGACGGACCCGCTGTACGTGTCGGTGCCGTTCACGACGGTGCTGCATGAGGGCCGGGCGCACGGGGTGTTCGTGGACGAGCCGTGGCGGATGGAGGTGGACGTGGCGCGCGCGCATCCGCAGGAGGTGCGGTGGGCGTCGGCGGGGCCGGAGCTGGACGTGTACGTGCTGTCCGGGCCGCGTCCGGCGGATGTGTTGCGGCGGTACGCGGACCTGACGGGGTACGCGCCGATGCCGCCGTTGTGGGCGCTGGGGGCCGGTCAGAGCCGCTGGGGGTACCGCACGGCGCAGGACCTGCGGGACGTGATTCAGGGGTACCGGGACCGGGGGCTGCCGCTGGACAGCGTGTACGTGGACATCGATTACATGGATGCGTACAAGGTGTGGACGGTCAGCCGCGCGAACTTCCCGGACCTGCGGGCGTTCGTGCGGGAGGCGGGCGCGCAGGGCGTGAAGCTCGTGCCGATCATCGATCCGGGCGTGAAGGTGGAGGCCGGGTACGACGTGTACGAGGAGGCCGTGCGTGGGGATCATCTGGTCCGCACGGCGCGCGGGGACGTGCTGGTCGGGGAGGTCTGGCCGGACCCGGCGGTGTTCCCGGATTTCACGCGGCCCGAGGTGGTGGGCTGGTGGGCGGGGCGGCACAAGTTCTTCGCGGACCTGGGCATTCAGGGGCAGTGGAACGACATGAACGAACCGGCGTGCTTCAGTCTGCGCCAGCCGCGTGAGACGGAGGGCAAGACGCTGCCGTACGACGCGCGGCACGGGAACCGCTCGCACCTGGAGGTGCATAACGCGTACGCGAACGGCATGAGCGAGGCGAGCCGCGCCGGGTACGCGAAGTTCAGTCCGCAGGTCCGCCCGTGGATTCTCACGCGGGCCGGGTACGCGGGGATTCAGCGGCACGCGACCGTCTGGACCGGGGATAACACGGCCACGTGGTCGCACCTGGCGCTGAGCCTCCCCATGATTCAGGGCCTGGGCCTGAGCGGCATTCCGTTCGCCGGGGCGGACGTGGGCGGGTTTGGCGGGGACACGACCGGGGAACTGCTGGCCCGCTGGTACCAGGCGGCGGTCGGGTACGCGTTCCTGCGCAACCACTCGGCGCTGGGCACGGCGGACCAGGAACCCTGGCGGTTCGGGGACACCTTCACGGACGTGATCCGCGCGGCGCTGAACCTGCGTTACCGGCTGCTGCCGCACCTGTACACGCTGGCGCAGGCGGCGACCCGCACGGCCCTGCCGGTCATGCGGCCACTGGCGCTGCACTGGCCGGCCGACGAGGACGCGGTGCGTGAGGACACGCAGTACCTGCTGGGCGAGGGCCTGATGGTCGCGCCGGTCCTGCGGGCCGGGCACCGCCGCCGGCTGGTGTACCTCCCGGCGGGCCGCTGGGCGGAGGTGTTCAACCTCTCGGAGTTCGGTCCCGTGCACGCGGGCGGGCAGCATGTCGTGGCGAACGCGCCGCTGCACACGCTGCCCATGTATCTGCGGGCCGGCGAGGCCATCCCGGTCACGGAGCCCGCGCCGCACACCACCTCGGCCCGCTGGGAGCGGCTGTCGTGGCTGGTGCACGCGGGCCGCGACGGCTTCATCGGGCAGCTGTTCGAGGACGCCGGGGACGGCCCGGCCGGGGGTCGTCTGACCCGGTTGGTCGGCGAGCGGCAGGGCACGCGGCTCGTCATCCGCCGCGAGGCCGACGGGGACGCCGGGACGTTCGAGCAGCGCGAGGCCCTGCACATCCTGGGTCTGACGCACGTGCGTGAAGTGCAGGGCGCGGCCAGTTTCGCGTACGAGGACGGCGTACTGCGCCTGACCCTCCCGGCCCGCTGGCAGGCCGTGACGCTGAACCTGGACGAGGAAGACGACGACACCGTGCCGACCGACACGCTGCCCATCGACTGATACGGATTCCGTTTGTTTCGTTAACAACCCGGAACAGCACCGGGTTGCCAACTCCACGTCCGGAACCCGCCCAGCTTCCACTCGCATCCGCTCGGATTGAACGGCTTTGTAAGCCATTCAATCGGAGTCGGTGTCAGGTGGCGCGCGCGGCCCGGCGGATGCGGAAGGCGAACAGCGCGGCGATCAGGTACTTGATCACGATGTCCGCGAAGATGATCTGCGCGATCTGCGAGGCGGGCATGTCGCCCCAGAAGGCCAGCAGGTTGAACAGCACGCTGTCCAGCGGGACGCTCACGGCGTTGCTGGCCAGCACCCGCGTCCACCAGCTGCGCTGGATGAGGCGCTGGTACACGGCGGTGTCGGCGAGTTCTCCGGCCAGGATCGCCAGGAAGCTCGCGCCGATGAAACGCCAGGGCGTGCCCGTGATCAGGGCGACGGCGGTGTTCACGATCAGCGCGGCGGCAATGGCGACGTACACGGCGTTCAGGCCGCCGGCGCGGTGAATGCGGTCGCGCAGCGTGAACACCGCCGCGAAGAAGATGGTCCCCACGCTCAGCAGGCCGTACAGCGGCAGCGGAATGAAGGTGTTCAGCGTCAGGTTGGCGAGCAGGATGCTCAGGGCGTACAGCGCGATCAGCCGCAGGGGCAGCGGGACGGGCAGGTTCCGCGCGGGGGTGGGGTTCGCAGGGGTGTTCATAGGCGTGACCTCCGGCCGCAGCGACAGCACAGGTCACGGGCCGCCCCCGAGCTTAGCTCATACGGACTGCCGTTTGTTTCGCCGACAATCCGGAACTTCACCGGATTGCCAGCTCCACGTCCGGAACCCGCTTCTCTCCTTCTCTGCGGGGCAGCTCTCCGAGTCGCATCCGCTCGGACCCAGCGGGCTTTGCAGCCCATTCAATCGGAGTCCGTATCATGCGGGCGTCTGGGCGCCGGGACGCCCGGCGGGGGTGCGGCCGCTCAGCGGCGGCGGCCGAAACGCAGGCGGGACGGCGCGGGTTCCGGCATGCCGGCCGGGGGGGCCACGGTTTCCAGTTCACGCACGGCGCTCTGCAGCCACTCGGGGTACGCGCCGGCTTCCAGCAGTTCGGTGCGGGGAATCCAGTCGGCGGCGCTGACCTGTTCGGGATTCGGGTCGAGAATCCCGGCGCTGTACTCGGTGCCGAAGATCAGGTTCAGGCGGGCGTCCGCGCCGCTGTCCTGCGGGCTGCGCGAGGCGTGCGACCCGACGAGTTTCAGGTCACTGACGACCAGTTTCACCTGCTCGCGAACCACGCGGCGCAGGTTCATCTCGACGAGGTTCAGGCCGCTGCTGCCGCCCAGTAACAGTCCGGGCAGCCCCTGACGGCCGCCGGGCAGCAGGGGCAGGCGCGGCTGGACGATCAGGTAGGCGTCCCGGTTGCGGATCAGGGCGAAGACGCCAACCTGATAGGTGGCGGGCAGGGTCTGTTCATCGGGGTGAATACTGGTCACGTCGTCTCCTGATCGGGCGAGGCCGCAGGTGGGGGATGCGCTGCGGTCGCCTCTGACCGTCATTGTAGGCGTTGGTGCTGCGCGCCGCTTCTCAACATGCCGGAGGCGTGGCCGCCCAGGGGCGGCGCAGGGGGGGCACGATGGGGGTGGCGCGCAGGTCGGCCGCCAGCGAGAGGAAGGCCGGGTCGTGGGCGGGGTTCGTCCAGGCGGGCGACTGCACCAGCAGCAGGCTGGTCACGCGGGCCGGGTCGGGCAGGGCCGCGCCGGGCCGTGCCTGCCGGGTCAGGGTCACGCGGTCCAGCAGCGCGGGGGGCAGCAGGTCGCGGATCTCGCCGCGCGTGCGGTCCAGGTCGTGCCCCTCCGCGACGGGCAGGTCGGCGTGCCAGTCCGGGTACAGCGTGGTCGCCGTGCGGATCAGGCCGCGCGCCAGTCCCAGGCCCGCCCAGTTGCCGGGCCGCACGCGCGTGGGGTCGCCGCTGCGACTGCCCAGGTCGTGGTGCGAGTCCAGGTTCAGCACGTCCAGGCCCGGGAACCGTTCCAGCCACGTCCAGGCGTCCGCGTGGCTGAGCGTCACGAACGCCGGGACGCCCGCGTAGGCGCGCAGGGCCTCCCAGCCGGGGTACAGCGGGAAGTCGCCGTCCAGCGCCGCCCAGTCGTGACCACCGCGCTTCAGGACCCGCACGGTCCAGGCGTCCCGGCGGTCCTCGTCGCGGTCACGGGTGCCCCAGATGGGCGCGTCGAACACCAGTTCACGCGTGCCCGAGAAGGCGTCCCAGTCGATACTCAGCAGCACGGGTCCAGCTTACGCCGATGGCGGATGGCGGATGGTCAACGGCGTGTGCGCGGCGTGCCCGCCCAGGTCAAGCCGACCCACTCCCCTCCTTCACCCGAAGCGGAGCACGTACGACACGCTGGCGGGGTCGCGCACGAAGCCCAGGCGGTCGTTGATGGCGAGCATGGGGGCGTTGTCGCTGGCGTTGTCGGTGCGGATGGTGGTGGCGCCCAGGGTGCGGGCGGCGCGGATCGCGGCGAGTTTCAGGGCGGTGGCGATCCCCTGGCCGCGCCAGGGGCGGGTGACGCCGGTCAGGCCGGTCAGCAGGTCGGGGCTGGCGTCACTGCGGAACAGGGTGGTCTGGCCGATCCACTGCCCGCCGGCCTCGGCGATCAGGTACGCGTCCGGCAGGAGGCCGGGGTCGCCGAGGATGGCGTCCTCGAACACCTCTCGGCTCAGGGGCGTGGCCGGTTCGGAGCGGGGCACGTCCTGGCGCACGTCGCTGATGAGGGCGTGCAGGCGGGCGGCGAGGTCCGGCGTGCCGGCGGCGCGCAGGTCGGTGAGGCTGCGGAGGCGGACGCCTCGCGCCTGCACGCGGGCCTCCAGCCCCACGTACGGGGCGGGGTCGAAGTCCGGGACGTGCAGGGTGGACATGAAGTACCGTTTGCCGCCCGTGAAGCCCCGGCGGGTCAGGAAGCCGGGCGTGACCGGGTGGTCCTCTCGGGCCAGGATGCGCGCGGATTCGGCATTCCGGGTGTGCAGGTCGGCCGCCAGGGTGTCCCAGAGGGCCGCGCCGATCCCGCGTCGCTGCGCGTGCGGCGCGACGGCGAGGTCGAGGTCGTAGCGGTGCGGGTGAAACGCGCCGGGGTTCTGGTGGTATCCGGCGACGCCCGCCACCTCGCCGCCGGCGTGGGCGACGAACACGGCCCAGCCGTGCCCCCAGTCCTGCTGCTCACGCATCTGGCGTCGGTACTCGTCGCCGGTCAGTGGTTCGTGCGGGTTCGCGCCGGTCAGGATCGCGGCGGCGGCGTCCCACCCGTGTTCGGTGATGGGCGTGACGGTGATCATGCGTCCACCTGACCGCGTTGCATCTCGACCCAGGCGACGCGCGGGCGGAAGCCCAGGCGGTCGTTCAGGGCCAGCATGGGGGCGTTGGTGGTGGCGTTCCCGGTCCAGACCTCGCGGGCACCCAGGTCCCGCGCGACGCGCAGCGCGGCGACCTTCAGCGCCAGTGCCAGCCCCTGCCGTCGCCACGCGCGGGTGGTGCCGGTCAGGCCGGTGTTCAGGCGCTGCGGGTCGTTCAGGTCCCGGTGCAGTTCGGACAGGGCCGCGACCTCGCCCGCCGGGGTGACGGCCAGCAGCGTGCCGTGCGGCAGGTGTTCCGGGCGGTCCAGGCGCGTCAGGAAGTCCCCGTAGGTGACCGGGGTCGCGGCGGCGGTGCGGGGCACGTCCTCCCGCGCGGCCAGCCAGCCGGCGTAATACGCGCGGCGGGCGGCGTCCTCGCCCAGTTCAGTACCGAGGTCGGCCAGGGTCACGGCACGCAGCCCGCCGGGCAGGATCGCCCGGTCCGCCCAGGCGTCCGGGTCGAAGTCGGCCATGTCGAGCACATTGTCGAAGAACCGCATGACCTCCCGGAACCCCCGCGCCGTCAGGAAGTGCAGGCCGAGCGGTTCGTCCTCGTACGCCCCGGCCAGGACCTCACGTGCGCCCCGCGCCTCCAGGTGCGCGGTGACGTGCGCCGCGAGCGCCGCGCCGATCCCCTGGCCGCGCGCGCCCGGATGCACGCCGACCTCGGCGTGGTAGCGGTCCGGGTGGTACATCCCGCCGAACTGCAGCGTGGACGCCGCGCCCAGCAGCGCCCCGTCCGGGGTGTGCGCCACCCACTGCGCGACGTGCAGGCCCAGCGGGTGCGACCGCAGCGAGTGCAGGTCGTGCGCCAGCGACTCAGCGGTCTGCGGGTGGCGGGGATTCACGGCGCTCAGCAGGTCCGCCAGGGCGCCCAGGTCGGCGTCCGTGGCGGGGCGCAGCGCGAAGGGTCGCGGGGCGGTCACGCCAGCTCCGGGGGCACGGGCACGGGGCGGCGTTCGCCCGTCACGGGGTCCAGGTGCAGTTCGTAGCGGCTGCGGGTCGGGCCGCGCCGGAAGCCCAACGCGCGGTTCATGCCCAGCATCGCCTTGTTCGGCGGGTCGTTGAACGTGCGGATCTCGCCGCCCCCGGCGGCGGCCAGGGCGCGCATCGCGGCGACCTTCAGGGCCTTCGCCACGCCGCGCCCGCGGTCCTCGCGGCGCACGCCGGTCATGCCGATCACGTAGAAGCCCGCCGGGTTGCTCATCAGGGTGCTGTACCCCACGTACGGGCCGGTTTCCGGGTCGTTCACGTCGGGGCGGACCGCCACGAAGGACAGCTCTTGACTGAAGGTCGGGTCGTCCAGTTCCTGCTTCACCCACGCCTCGAAGGGCCGCCGGGTGAGGGTCTGCCCCATCGGCACGTCCTGAAAGAGGCGCCAGTCGAGTTCCCACAGGCGACGGTTCCGGTCCGCGTCCCCGGCGAGGTCCGCGACGGACCGCAGCTGCACGCCGTCCGCCGCCACGGCCGTCATCAGGTTGTCGAAGGCGCCCAGGTCGGCGTCGGCCGTGTGCAGGCGGGACTCATAGCGGTCCCAGGTGCGCACGTAGCCCCGCGCGGCCAGGAACGCCCGGCCCGGCGCGTCGCGGTCCTGGTCGCTGAGCATCGTGCGGATGTCCTGCGCGCCCCGCTCCCGCAACCGCGCCATCAGTGCGTCGTACAGCGCCGTCCCGATCCCCTGCCCGCGCGCGTCCGGGTGGACGGTCACCCCTCCGAAGTACCGCCACTCCTCGAACGCGAAATCGTCGTGCCCGACGTTCCCGACGCCCACGATCCGCCCGTCCTGTTCGGCCACCAGTTCGTATCGGTACAGCGCCGGGTCGTGCGCCTCGTCCCAGGTGGCCAGCAGCTCCGCCGTGACCGGCCAGTCGGGATCGGCGGCGCTCAGCAGCGCCGCGATCCGGGCGAAATCGTCGGGTTTGCGCGGTTCGCGCAGCGTGAAGGTGGGCAGGTCGGTCATGCGCCCATCATGCGGGCCGCCCGGTCAGGGCCGCATCCGCCAGCACGCCTACGCCGGCCCCGCCACCGAAGTCGCCGCTACCGGGGCCGTTTGAAGAAGCACTTGCTGCTGACGTGGTACGCGCTGCCCGCCACATTCTCATAGGGCACGCAGTCCACGAGTTCCCACCCGGCGCGGCCCAGCGCGTCGAAGGTCAGCAGAAGGTCCCAGCTGACCTGCACCGGCTGACCGATCACCCCGGTCACGAAGGCGTTCAGGGCCTTCAGGTCCGGGGTCAGGGGGCGCCGCTCCTCGAAGGTGCGGGTCAGGGTGGGGGTCATCCAGCGCAGCAGCGCCCGCGTCGGCGGGACCTCCCGCTCACGCGGAGAGGCGGGGTACTCGGTCAGGACGTACAGCCGGGCGTACGTCCACCCAGGCGTGGAGGCGGAGGCAAGAGCAGACAGGGTCAGCAGGGCCAGAGCGAGCAGGGCGCGGCGCATGCAGGCAGCGTATCCGGCGCGTGCCCCGCGCGGTGACGCCTGCACGGGCCTATGCTGGGCGGATGAGCAAGGGACTGAACAGGACTCCGGTTGAATGGCTGGTCCAGGCCATTCAACCCGAGCGGATGCGAGTGGGAGAAGAGCGGGCTCCGGGCGCGGAGTGGGCAGATCGGCGTCCTTCCGATCTGTCAACGCAGCAGACGGAGTCCGCGTGAAACTGCTGCTGATCGTGCCGCACCCGGACGACGAGGTGTACGGCGCGTCGGGAACGCTGATGGGCCACCTGGAGGCCGGGGAGGCCTGCGGGCTGGTGACCCTGACGCGCGGCGAGGCGGGCCGCACGCTGGGGCTGTGCGACACGCCGGAGGAACTGGCGCGGATGCGCGAGGTGGAACTCGCCGCGTGCCTGGGCGTGATCGGCCTGACCACGCCGGAGGCGGTGGCGGGCGGGAGTGTCTTCGAGCATCACCGCTTCCCGGACAAGTACCTCAAGGACGGGCCGCTGGAGGCGCTGGTGGAAGTGGCGAGCGAGGCCATGACCCGCCTGCGGCCTGAGGTGGTCCTGACCTTCCCGCCGAACGGCAGCAACGGGCACCCGGACCACGTGACCACGCACCGCGCCGTGAAGGCCGCGTGGGACGCCCTGCCGGACGGCGAGCGGCCCCGCCTGTGGTACTACGCGTCAGACGTGCCGCCGGAGAACGAGGCGCTGCGGGCCGAGTGGCTCCCGCCGAACGTGCGCCACGACGTGACGCGCTTCGTCGTGCGCAAGTTGCAGGCGATCGCGTGTCACCGCACGCAGGCGCTGAGTACCGTGGATTTCATCCGCAAGTACCCGCAGCGCGTGACCGAGGAGACCTTCCACGAGGTGAGGTGATACGGACTCCGATTGAATGGGCTGCAAAGCCCGCTGGGTCCGAGCGAAGCGAGTGGGAGAGGGGCGGGTTCCGGACGTGGAGCCGGCAATCCGGTGAAGTTCCGGATTGTCGGCGAAACAAACGGCAGTCCGTATGACACCCCGACGGAATGGTTAGCCCAGACCGTTCCACCCGGGCGGACTCGTAGAGCTGCGGAGCAGAGCAGGAAGCGGGAACGGCCTCCCGCGTACCGCTTCCCCCGTCCTGCGCCCCTACAGCCGTTGCGCTGAAGACTGCAGCTGTATGGCCGGGCGGACCTGTCAGGCTCCGCGGGAGAGCGAGTGAATGTGGACGGTCAGGACGGACTGCAACAGCCGCGAAGCCCAGAACGGAGGCATCGGACGTCTGTTGTTCCGATGCCATCATTCGCAGAACGGCTCTATTCCCAGTCGCTGACGGGAATGAAGTCCACGTTCTCGCCGTCGGTGGCGGTGACGCGGTAACTGCGGTCGAAGCGCACGACGAGTTCGCCCCGGTCGAGGTGCCGGGGGCTGACGACGGGTTTGCGGAACAGGTACGTGCCGTCGTCGTCGATGCCGATGTGGGCGCCCTTGGTGAAGCGGAACTCGACGGTCTCGGCGTGCGGGCGGGTGCGGACCCGGACGCGGAACGTCTGCGGGTCGTCCTGTTTCACGTACGGGTTCGCGGGGGGTTTCTTGCCGAACAGGTTGAACATCTGACCCGCAGCATATCGGGTGCGGGGGCATTCGGACTGCGATTGAAGGGGAGGGGTTCCATCCGGGCGGACTCGCAGAGCGGAAGCGGAACGGACTGCCGGGCGTGTGGCAGCGGCGCCAGGCGCTTGATCCGGGCGTCCGTATGAAAACTGTGTGGAACCGGTTCATACACTGCTCCCATGCGTCGCACCGATCTCTCCCCCGTCGCGCCGCTGCCGGAAGCGTGGCGGCAATCCATGCTGCTGGTCCTGCCGGCCCTCGTGCTGTTCACCGGGCTGCTGCAGGTGTTCTCCCGTCACGACGCCTGGGACCGGACCTACGACCTGCCGCTGAACCTGATCCTGCTGGCCCTGCTGACCGGCATCTGGCTGGGCACGGCGCGCCGCTGGACGAGTCAGACCACGCTGGCACTGGCACTGCTGCTCAGCTGCGCCGCGTTCCTGACCGTGAAACTGGCCCTGCTCGCCTGGGTGGTTCACGATCCGGCCGTGCTGGTCTGCGAACTGCTCGAGACCATGGTGTGGCTTCCAACCCTGTTCCTGTGGCGACTGGTGGCGGACACCCCCCGCTCCATGATCCACACCCTGAACGCCCTGCTCGGCAGCGTGGTGTGCCTGAGCATGGTGATTCTGGCCGCGCCGCTGCTGCGCGGCGAGACGCTGCAGCCCGACGTGATCCGGGCGCTGCTGCACCTGAACCTCTCCGCGGCCGTGACACTTCACCTGACGTCACTGTTCATGCGGCGGCACGAGGACCTGGGGCAGCGGCGCGGCGAGCAGAACGCCCTGCGCACCCTGACCGGCACGGACCTGCTGACCGGCCTGCCGGGCCGCACGCGCCTGCAGGAAGACCTGCGGCTCATGACGCAGCCCGGCGCGGGACCGTTCGCGCTGCTGCACGTGGACGTGGACGGCTTCAAGATCGTGAACGCCACGCTGGGCCACCCGGCGGGCGACACGCTGCTGCGCGTACTGAGCCGCGAACTCGAACGGCTCAGCGGACCGCAGGCGCAGGTGTACCGCCTGAGCGGCGACGAGTTCGTGGTGCTGCTGCCCGGCGTGACGCCCGAACAGGCCGACTGGATCGGCCAGGTCCTGCTGCACGAGGCGGCCATCGAACCGAGCGCACAGGTGGGTGTGGAAACCACCCTGAGTATCGGCCTGACCCTGTACCCGCATGATTCCAGCGACCCGGACGAACTGCTGCGGCATGCCGACAGCGCCCTGTTCGCCGTGAAACGCGCCGGACGCCGCCGCCTGCGCCGCTACCATCCCGAGCAGGACGCCCTGACCGAACGCGCGCAGCTGCTGGCGCGGGAACTGGGCGGCGCGCTGTCCCGGCAGGAACTCACGCTGGTGTTCCAGCCGGTCTACCGCCTGTCGGACCACCGGATCGTGAAGGCCGAGGCGCTGCTCCGCTGGACGCACCCCAGCCTGGGCCGCGTATCGCCAGCCGAGTTCATTCCGGTGGCGGAACGCAGCGGCCTGATCACCCCGATCGGCACCTGGGTCCTGAACGAGGCGTGCCGCGCCGCGCTGGCCTGGCCGGACCTGACCATCAGCGTGAACGTCAGCGCCGTGCAACTGTTGCAGTTCGAGTTCCGCGCCACGGTGCAGGCCGCCCTGACCCGCAGCGGCCTGCCGCCGGTCCGCCTGGAACTGGAACTGACGGAAACGGCGGTCCTGTACGAGGACACCCGCACTGCCCGCGCGCTGCACGAACTGCGCGAGATGGGTGTGAAGATCAGCATCGACGACTTCGGGTCCGGGTACTCGAACCTGATGCGGCTGCGGACCCTGCCGATCACCGGGGTCAAACTCGACCGGTCCATCACCGCCGACCTGACCGACCCGGCGGCCGCGCAGTTCGCGCAGGCCCTCACGCTGGCCGTGGCGGGCATCGCCCGGAACCTGGGCGCGGACGTGACCGCCGAGGGCATCGAGACGCCCGCGCACCTCCAGGCGGTCCGGCAGCTGCGCTGTCAGCTGGGCCAGGGGTACGGACTGGCCCTGCCCATGCCCGCCGCGGACCTCACGGAACGCCTGACGCGCCCCATCACCTCCCCCGAGGGGTGGCCGGACCCGGCCCGCCTGATTCACTGATCCCGGTGCCGATCGCACGGACCGCGGTCCGCCTTCGGAGCAAAGGGGATTGTCAGCGAAACAAACGGAGTCCATATGATACGGACTGCCGTTTGTTTCGCCAACAATCCGGAACTTCACCGGATTGCCGGCTCCACGTCCGGAACCCGCCCAGCTCCTCCTCGCTTCGCCCGGATTGAACGGCTTTGCAAGCCATTCAATCGGAGTCCGTATCAGACTTCGCGCAGCAGGCGGGTCAGCAGGCGCACGTGGTCGGACCAGCGGTCCAGGCGCACGTGTTCGTGTGCGGCGTGGGCGCCGTCTCCCGGTGCGCCCAGGCCGTCCAGGGTGGGGATGATCGGCGCGGTGAAATTCCCGTCGCTGCCGCCACCCACGACGGCGCTGGGCAGGTCGAAGCCCAGGTCCAGGGCGATGCCGCGCGCCTGCTCGTAGAGTGCCAGCGTCCCGGGGCTCTGCTCGAAGGGCGGGCGGTTCAGGCCGCCGACGACCTGCACGGTCACGC
Source organism: Deinococcus depolymerans (assembly GCF_039522025.1). Lineage (NCBI taxonomy): Bacteria > Thermotogati > Deinococcota > Deinococci > Deinococcales > Deinococcaceae > Deinococcus > Deinococcus depolymerans. The sequence goes on from NZ_BAAADB010000031.1 coordinate 113,624, forward strand.
GCGGGTCGCGGGGCGTCCAGGCGCGCACGGCGGCGGCCACCCGTTCGGCCTCCGCGAGGGTGCTGACGCGCAGGTCGACGTGCAGCGTGCAGTGGGCGGGAATGACGTTCACGGCGCTGCCCCCCTGGATCAGGCCGACGCTGACGGTGGTGCCCTCGGCGGGCCGGGCGAGCGCCTGAAGGTCCAGGATGGCCTGCGCGGCGGCCGTGATGGCACTCGCTCCCTCCTCGGGTTTGTTGCCGGCGTGGCTGGCGACGCCCGTGAAGGTCAGGCAGAAGTCGCCGGTTCCCTTGCGGCCGGTCTTCAGGGCGTGCGTGTCCGCGACGGGCGGCTCGACGACCAGCGCGACCCGCGCGGCGTGCGCGGCCTGCTCGATGTGCACGCGGCTGCTGAGACTGCCGATCTCCTCGTCCGGGGAGAGCAGCACCACGGCGCCCCCGCGCGGCCACTCGCCCCGCAGGGCGCGCAGCGCGTGGAACAGCCCCACGATGCCGGCCTTCATGTCGTACGTGCCGGGGCCGTACAGGCGCTCGCCGTCCACGCGCAGCGGCATGGAATCCAGCGTTCCGTGCGGCCAGACAGTGTCGGCGTGCGTGAGGATCAGCACGGGTTGTTCGCTGCCCGCAGGGTGCACGCCGAAGCGGAAGACGCGGGTGCCGCCCCCCAGGGCGTGCGTCTCGGCGCCCAGGTCGCGGGCCCAGCCCTCCACCACGTCCATGACGCGCTGGATGGCGACCGGATCCCCGGATGGACTCTCGATGCTCGCCAGGGTGTGCAGGTCGGCCTGCATGGCTTTCAGGTCGGGCAGGGTGGATTCGGACATGCCGCCCATGCTACGCCCGGGGCGGCCCGTTCCGGGCTGCGGTGCCCCACCGGCGCGGCTCCCCCCTGTCCGTGGCGGCGCCTGTCAGCGCCGGTCAGGGGGGGGCAGGTGCGCTTCAGCTGAGCAGGGCGACTTCGCGGGCGTCCACTTTCAGGCGGGCGCTGCCCTTGAGGTACAGGTCGTGGAGCGCCTGCTTGCCGAACAGCCGGGCGAGGCGGGTGGCGGTCATCTCGACGGTGCGACCGGCGAATTTCAGGCGAACGATGTCAAAGGTTCCGGGAACCCAGGTGCAGGACAGCTCTTGCATGGCAGACCTCCAGAAGGAAGAGTAAGACGGAGCAGTCGTCCGGGGACGCCGCAGGAGAAAAGGGTCAGGTCCGGCTCGATCAAGAAACGGGTCGGGAGATGGAGTTGGCCGTCAGAGAGCAGCGGTGCCGGTGCCCCGGCACGGGTCTGCTTTCTGGCCTGTTGGGCCGGTACGATCAGAGTAGCCGGAGCATGTATAGGAATGGGAAGGAAAGACACCCTCTGCATTGAGGAAGCCATCATGATTCCGGCCGTTCCTTCCCGGTGGACAGCCGGCAGGCATCGTCCCCCGGCGGGGCCCGCATGTGCTTGACTGAGGGGCATGACCCAACCCACCGCATCATCCGGCGCCGCGCGGCCCGGTCCGGAGTCGCTGCTGTCCCTGGTGTTCCCCTCCGACCCGCAGGTCAGTCCGGACGGCACCCGCGCCGCGTTCGTCCTGACCCGCATCGAGGAGGACGACCCGCACAAGCCTGACGCGGCGTTCGCGAAGCCCCGTTACAAGTCGCAGATCTGGCTGGCGGACGCGCAGGGAACGCGAGTTCTGACGCGCGGTGAGGGCCGCGACGCCACTCCCCGCTGGTCCCCGGACGGGCAGACCCTGGCCTTCACCCGCCGGGTCGGGGAGGGCGCGCAGCTGCACCTGCTGCCCCTCTCGGGCGGCGAGGCGCAGGTCGTGACCCGCTTCCGGAACGGCGTCTCGGACCTGCAGTGGAGCCCGGACGGGCAGTACCTCGCCTTCACGAGCGCCGCCGACGACGAGGACAAACGCGACGAGCGCGGCGAGGCCCGCATCATCACGAAACCCCGCTACCGCTTCAACGGCCGCGACTGGCTGCCCGAAACGCCCGCGCGCCTCTACCGCCTGCACGTCCCCAGCGGCGACCTGCACGAGTGGCACGCGCCGGAGGTCGAGCTGGGCGGCGTGACCTGGCTGCCCGACAGCAGCGGCGTGCTGTTCATCGCCGCGACCGACGAACTGAGCGGCGCGCACTGGCAGCAGGAAGTCTGGCACCTGCCCCTGCACGGCACCCTGCGGCAGGTCACGCGCTGGGCGTCCGCCGTGAACGCCGTCATTCCCCACCCGGACGGGCAGCACTTCGCGCTGGTGGGCCGCCCCGCCGGGCAGGGCAACACCGAGCACACCCACCTGTACCTGCTGCCCCTGACCGGCGACGCCGCCCCCGTCCGGCTGGATGCCGGGCATGACCACCCGGTCGGGAACGGCGTCGGCGGCGACTGCCACGTGGGCGCCATGCCCGAAAAACCCGCATGGCTGGACGACCGCACCCTGCTGTTTTCCGCGACCGTGCGCGGCAGCTGCGGCCTGTTCACCGCCACCCTGGCCGCCGACGGCCAGTCCGGCACCGTGCAGGCCCACACGCACGACCCGCAGGGCGTCATCCCGGCCTTCACCGCGCGCGGCGGCGGCCTCGCCCTGATCCGCGAACGCGCCGACCGCTTCCCCGAGGTGATCCTGAACGGCCAGCCGGTCACGGACCTGCACGCGAACCTCCCCTTCCCGGCCCGCACCCCCGTGCGCGTGCCCTTCCCCACCGAACTCGGCGAGGGCGAGGGCTGGATCATCCTCCCCGACGGCACCCACCCTGTCCCCGCGATCCTCAGCATCCACGGCGGTCCGCACACCGACTACGGGCACGCCTTCACGCACGAATTCCAGCTGTACGCCGCGCGCGGACAGGCAGTGTGCTACAGCAACCCACGCGGCAGTCTCGGCTACGGACAGGCCTGGGTGGACGCCATCCACGGCCGCTGGGGCACCGTCGACGCCGACGACCTCCTCACCTTCTTCGACGCCTGCCTGGACACCCACCCCCGCCTCGACCGCACGCGGACCGCCGTCATGGGCGGCAGTTACGGCGGCTTCATGACCAACTGGCTCACCGCGCACACCACCCGCTTCCACGCCGCCATCACCGACCGCAGCATCTGCAACCTCCTGAGTTTCGGCGGTACCAGCGACATCGGCCTGCGCTTCTGGGACGACGAACTCGGCCTGAACTTCCACCGCCGCGCAGACGCCCTCAAGCTCTGGGACATGAGCCCCCTCCAGTACGTCGAGAACGTGAAGACCCCCACCCTGATCGTCCACTCGGTCCTCGACCACCGCTGCCCCATCGAACAGGCCGAACAGTGGTACGCCGCCCTCACCCTCCACGGCGTCCCCGTGCGCTTCGTGCGCTTCCCCGGCGAGGACCACGAACTCAACCGATCCGGCCGCCCCGACCGCCGCCTCACCCGCCTGACCGAATACCTGAACTGGCTCGACCACTACCTCGTGCCCAGCACCGCACCCGCCGAAACCGTCACCGCCTGACCCCGGCAGCAGAACGGGGCGGAGGTTCGCCGTGAACCTCCGCCCCGCTTCATGCACTTACTGGGAGTTGAACACGTTGTCCGGGTTATTCCCCGACACACTCCCGCCCGGCTGGGCGTACACACCCACCCGCGTGTTGAACACGCCGCCGCCATTCCGGGCCGAATTCCCGGTCACGCTGCCACTCTGAATCGTCAGTTTCCCGTCGTTCCAGAACCCGCCACCGTCCATCCCATCGGCCCGGTTCCCACTGACCGTCGCGCCGGACAGCACGAACGTGGACGTCGGAGAAGTCTGGAACGCTCCGTTCGTCTCCACGCCACCGCCGAACCACGCCGTGTTGTTGCTGATCGTGCCCCCACTGGCGGTCACGCTGGCCCCGGCATACAGGCGGATGCCACCGCCACCACCCTGTCCCTGTGTGCGGCTCGTGACCGTGTTCCCTGTGATGCTGCCACCCGTCATCTCCAACCGCGCCCCCACCAGCACGCCACCCCCACTCTGCACCGCCGTGTTGTTCTGGACGGTCGCGTTCAGGGTCAGTGTGGCGTTGGATGCGTTCGAGCTGAGGAATTGCAGGCCACCGCCGGTCGTGGCGGCGTTGTTCCGGATGATGAGACCGCTACCGAACGTGGCGGTCATAGGGGTGGCGGCGTTCCAGACGCCCATGAAGACGCCGCCGCCCCCGCCAGTGGCTTTGTTGCCTTCGATGGTGGCGCCCGCGAGGTTGATGGTGCGCCCGGCGCTGATGCCGCCGCCGTCCTTCCCGGCGGTGTTGCCGCGCAGGGTGCCGCCGGTGACGGTCAGGCCTGCCGCTTCGGTGCGGACGTTGATGCCGCCGCCCCAGGTGCCTGCCGCATTGTTCTCGATGACGCCGCCGCTGACGGTGACGTTGCCGCGTTCCTCGGTGCTGATCGCGCCACCTTCGAAGTCAGCCCGGTTACTGCTGATGGTGCCGCCCTGCACGTCGATGCTACCCCGCCAGGTTCTCAGGCCCCCGCCGTTGGCTGTGGCGGTGTTCTGCGTGACGGTACCGCCTTTCACTGTGAGTTTCGAGTCTTCACTGACGCTAACGCCGCCGCCGCTCTTGCCGGCATTCCCGCTGATGTTGCCGCCGTCCATGGTGACCTGTGCGTTCTGCACGATGGTCACGCCGCCGCCGGATCCTGTGGCGGTGTTGCCGCTGATCTGGGCCGTGCCGCCGATGCGGTAGGTGCGGCCGGGCCGGATGAAGATGATGCCGCCGCCGCTTTCGGTGGCGGTGTTCTTCTCGATCGTGCCGCCGGTGAGGGTCAGATCACGCCACGTATCGATGCCGCCGCCGTACATGCTGCTGTTCCCGCGGATCGTGCCGCCGCTGATGGTGGATCTGGCGTTCAGCCACAGACCGCCGCCGCCGTTGTCGACCTTGCCGGTCGTCCGGTTGTTCTCGACGGTGCCGCCGGTCATGGTGAAGGTGGGCGTGATGATCGTGGTGCATTCGGCGCCGACGCAACTGGAGGTCACGACGGCCCCACCCCCGTAATGCGTGGCGGTGTTCCCGGAGATACTGGCACTGCCGAGGGTCACGTCACCGAGCATGTACAGGCCGCCGCCCGCACAGCCGGTGGCGTCGGCGCCGGTGGTACCGGTCAGGGGGCGAGTGCAGGCGTTGTCGTTCACGCTGCCGGAGGTGAGGTTCGTGACGCTGCTCACCGCTCCGACAATGCCACCGCCGCTCCAGGTAGCCCTGTTCCCGTCGATGCGTCCGCCCGCGAGGGTCAGAGTGCCCTTGTTGTAGATGCCGCCGCCGAGGCCCTGATCAAAGGTGTCGACGTCGCTGTTCAGTGCGGTCGCCTCGTTCCCGGTGACGTTCGTGCTGCCCTTCAACGTGAGGATCGCGCCTTCCATGTTGTAGATACCGCCCCCCACGTTCGCGTTCCCGCCCGTGATGGTCACGCCGTCGAGCGTGAGGGTGCCTGCGTTACTGAGGACGCCACCGTAGGTCAGGGTGGTGGCCTGCGGCTTTAGGGCGGCCACTTGCAGGCGCGCCCGGGCCGTCGCATTCATCGGTTCTGCCATGGACGCCACGCCCACGCTGGCGGGCAGCACGGCTCCGGTGCCGCCCCTGAGCGTCCCGCCCTGCATGGTGACGGTGGCGCCCTTGGCGATGTCCAGCGCGCGGCCTTTCCCGGCGGCGTCGATGGTCACGCCGGTCGCGATGATCGTCACGTTCTTGTCGATGCTCAGTGGGCTGGCGAGGGTCAGCGTTCCCGTGCCGGTCAGGCGCAGCGTGTCGCCGCTCTTCGCGGCGGCCAGCGTGTCCCGCAGGCTTCCGGCGCCGCTGTCCGCGAGGCTGGTCACGGGCGTGCCGACGGGTTCGGGCGTCCCGCCTCCCCCGCAGGCGGCGAGGGTCAGGGTCAGCAGGATCAGGGCGGGCATCCGGGCGTTCATGGTCATGGTCTTCCCTCCATCCCCCCAGGGCGGCCGGGCGGAGGGAATGGGGCCCGCCCGCGCGCTGAAGGTGACTGGAGTGTCCGAAACGGGCAGTGACCGCACCGTGACCGCCTGGGGTAGGGGCACACAGAAGAAGGGCCGGACGCTGTGGCCCGGCCCTTCTGTCAGTGGGTGTTACTCGTCGTCGCGGCGGTTGTTCCAGCCGCGGTCCGCGCGGGCGCGGGGGCGGTCGGGGGTCGCGTCGGGCGCGGCGCTCTCGCGGGGGCGGAAGCCGCCTTCGCTGGGGCCGCGGTCGTCGCGGGGACGGAAGGTGGGGCGGTCGCCACGGTCGTCACGGGGACGGAAGCCGCCGCGGTCGCCGCCGCCCTGGAAGCCGCCACGGTCGCCGCCGCGGTCGTCACGGGGACGGAAGCCGCCACGGTCGCCGCCCTGGTAGCCGCCACGGTCTTCGCGGGGACGGAAGCCGCCACGGTCGCCGCCGCCCTGGTAGCCGCCGCGGTCTTCGCGGGGACGGAAGCCGCCACGGTCGCCGCCACCCTGGTAGCCGCCGCGGTCTTCGCGGGGACGGAAGCCGCCACGGTCGCCGCCGCCCTGGTAGCCGCCACGGTCTTCGCGGGGACGGAAGCCGCCGCGGTCGCCGCCACCCTGGTAGCCGCCACGGTCTTCGCGGGGGGCGGGGGCGGGGCGCTGCTCGCCGCTGCGCAGGCCACCCTGGCCCTGGGCTTCGCGCATTTCGCGCATCTCGCGGCGCAGGCCGCGGATTTCCTTGGCCTGGGCTTCGAGCATCTCTTTCAGTTCACCGAGGATGCCGAGCAGTTCGTCGGCGTCGATGTACTCTTCTTCTTCACCCTCGGCCCCGTCGGCGCTGATGCCACCTTCGGTTTCGGCTTCCTGAGCGTCCAGCACGGCGTCCTCGTCGGGTTCGCCTTCCAGCTGGGGGATAATGTCGCGCAGTTCTTCTGGCGTCTGCTCACCGGGGCGCAGCTCGTTGTTGTCCGTCATCTGGTTTGCTCCTTTTTCCTGCATCTGGCCCGCCTTGCGGGCGCTGCTCCGGACGGCGGTGTCGGTCACCGTGTGCGGGCGTGCCCCCGAGTGTAGCATCCGCGCCGGGCAGAACCGTTCCGCCGGCGTTCACTGTTCGGGGGCGGGTGCGCCGGTCAGCGGCGCAGCAGGTGCCGCAGCAGCCGGAAGGACGCGGCCCACACGAGCGTGCCGGTCAGCGCGGCGGCCGGCAGGGCCAGCAGCGGGTGCCAGGTCAGGCCCAGCCACAGGGCCAGCAGGCTGAACATGGCCGCGCCGACGGCGATCAGGGTGGCGAGGCGGCGGGCGTTGTCCACGGGTGTCCAGGATTCCAGGTCCATGCGGGCAGCATGGCAGGGTCGGGAAGCGCAGATGCCCCGTTCCTGGCCGCTGGCGGTGGGGGTCACAGACGCGCCGGGCACCGCGCCTATACTCGTCCTCATGAAACGCGCTTTGCTCCTGCTGGGCCTGCTGGCGACCTCCGCGTCCGCGCAGCGCACCGTGACCATCGGCCTGGGGTACAACCCGGACGTGCAGTTCACCCCGTTCTACGTGGCCGACAGGCTCGGGTACTTCGGGGCAGAGGGCCTGAAGGTCACCTACCAGCACGGGTACGTGTCGCAGCTGCTGCCTCTGCTGCTGCAGGGCAAACTGGATTTCGTGGTGGGTGATCCCGAGGACGCCATCTTCGCCCGGAACCAGGGCGCGGACGTGCGGTACGTGATGACCATGTACCAGAAGAACCCGGTCACGGTGTTCAGCCTCTCGCCCCTGACAGGCGCGGCCAGCCTGAAAGGGAAATCGGTGGGCATCCCGGGACCGTTCGGCAGTTCGTACCACGCCATTCAGGCGCTGCTGGACAGCGCGGACCTGACCGAGGGCCGGGACGTGCGCCTGAACTCCATCGGGTTCACGCAGGTGGACGCCGTGCGCGCCGGGCGGGTGGACGCCGCCGTGGGGTACTCGAACAACGACGTGCTGCAACTCGCCCGCACGGGCGGCAAGCGCGTGTACACGCTGGACATCAGCGGCGCGTACCCGATGGTCGGCGTGGGACTCATCGGCACCGGCAAGAGCCTGAGCGGCGACCTGGCGAAGAAGGTCGTGCGGGCCAGTCAGCGCGGCCTGAAATTCACGGTCGCGGACCCCGCCCGCGCGTTCAAGGTGGCGCAGCCGGTGTTCGGCGCGAGCGGCAGCCTGGACGTCCTGAAGGCCAGCACGCCCCTGATGACCGGGCCGTACAGCCGCGCCAACGGCATCGGGTCCATGGACCCCGCCGCGTGGACGAAAGCCGTCGCGGCCCTCGTGAAGCAGGGCAAACTGCCAGCCGGGGCGAAAGCCACTGACTACTACACGAACGCGTTCATCAGCCGGACGCTGAAGTAAGGGCGCGGGGAGTGGGAGGCGGGGTGCGGTCACAGGGCGCCCCGCCTCCTTCTTCTGTTGTGTTGTCAGCTGCGTTGTGGGGCGGGCCGGCGCACCGGCCGGGTGCGCTAGGCGTGATGGCCTAGCCCGCCCGTTGTTCGTGACACGCGCCGCTTTTGCCTGCTACGCTACACCCAATCACCGAAAGGAGGTGCCCGCTATGACCAACATCACTGACGTCCAGACCGCCGCACACGGAGTCTTCGTTCCTGCCCACTGGAGTGATTTTGACGCACCAACACCGGCCACCTCTGCCTTCGGGCTGGCCCCCCTGCACTGACCGACCGGGGCGCCCATGAGCGCCCGCACCCACACCGACTGGCCCCACGACGACCGGCGCCACGACGACTGGCCCCACGACGACTGGCCCGATCACGGATGGACCGACACCGGACCTGACGACGCCTGGGACGAACGCTGGGACACCCCACCGCCCCGACGCCGCCAGAAACGCAGCCCGACCGGCCGCCGTCAGCTGGCACACTTGACCGCCAGCGATCCCGATGACGTGCAGGACGACGTGATCCGCCGCCTGACCGACCGCGGGTACATCACCGGGATTGTCGCGGAACTCAAGAGCGGCAAGGAAGCCACCGCGTACGTCGCCCGTGGCCCGCGCGGCAGCGTCCTCGTGAAGCTCTACCGCGACCTGCAGGCCCGGTCCTTCCAGAACGACCAGTTGTACCGCGAGGGGCAGGTCATCCTCGACGCCCGGGCCGCCAGGGCCATGCAGAAACGCACCCGCCTGGGCCTGGAGATGCTCCAGCAGGACTGGGTCCTGAGCGAGTACGCGCACCTGTGGACCCTCTGGAACGCCGGACTGAACGTCCCGGAACCCCTGGCCGGGCCGCACCCGACCGCCTACGCCGAAACGGTTCCCGCCGTCGTCATGCGCCTGATCGGCACCGAAGACCACATCGCCCCGCGCCTCAGCGACGCCGCACTGACCCCCGCGCAGGCCCGGAGTGCCTGGGAGCAGAGCCTGCAGGGCATGGCCGACCTGCTCCGGCTCGGGTACGCGCACGGCGATTACAGCACCTACAACCTTCTCTGGTGGGAGGACACCGTGACCATCATCGACTTTCCGCAACTCTCGACCCGTCAGAACCCCAACTTCCAGACCCTGCTGGCCCGCGACGCGCAGAGCCTCGCCACCAGCTTCCGCAAACACGGCATTCACGCCGACGGCACGCAGGTCCTGCGGGACGTGCAGCGCCGCGCGCTGGGCCCCGCCCCCGAACCCCGCCTGCTGCTGCCGTAGGCTGCGGCCATGCGGATCCTGGAAACCTGCCTGTACGTGGACGACCTCGACCGGGCCGAGCAGTTCTACACCCAGCTGCTCGGCCTGACCCTGCACAGCCGCGTGCCGGGCCGGCACCTGTTCTACCGCCTGAGCGGCAGCATGCTCCTGATCTTCGACCCGCGCGCCAGTGCCCAGCCGGGCGACGTACCCCCGCACGCCGGACAGCCCGGCGCGCACGCCTGCCTGACCCTCGACCCCACCCAGACGGACGCCTGGGAGGCCCGGCTGCGGGCCGCCGGCCTGACCGTCACCCGTTACGCCTGGGGTGACCGGGGCGAGAGCCTGTACTTTCACGACCCCGCCGGGAACCTGCTGGAACTCGCGCCACCCCGCATCTGGGGACTCGACGCGCCCGGCGTATTACCGTGAACGCATGACCCACACCCTGCCCCGCACGCTGCGCTTCCTCGCGGCCCTCCTGCCACTCCTGCTCGCCACCAGCGCCGCCCGCCCCCGCCACAGGAACCGCGCATGAAGCCCCTGCGCTCCGCGCTGTACGTGCCTGGCGACAAACCCCGCGCCATCGAGAAAGCCCGCACCCTCCGCGCCGACGCCATCATCCTCGACCTCGAAGACGCCGTCGCCCCCGAACACAAAGCCCAGGCCCGCGAACATGTCCGCGACGCCCTGCGCACCCCCTGGCACGTTCCCGTCCTGATCCGCGTCAACGGCCTGAACACCCCCTGGGAACACGACGACCGCGAACTCGCCCTCACCGCAGGCGCAAGCGGCATCGTCCTGCCCAAAGTCGAGGACGCCCGCACCGCCCGCGACCTCAGCCCCGGCCTGCCCCTCTGGGCCATGATCGAAACGCCCCAGGGCGTCCTGAACGCCCCCAGCATCGCCGCCGTGCCCGGCGTCACCGCCCTCCTGGTCGGCACGAACGACCTCGCCCGCGCCCTGCGCACCCAACCCCACCCGGACCGCACGCCCCTCCTGCACGCCCTGGGCAGCGTCGTCCTCGCCGCCCGCGCCCACGGCAAGACCCCCCTCGACGCTGTCTACAACGACATCCGCGACCCCCAAGGCTTCCAGCGCGAATGCCAGCAGGGCCGCGCCCTCGGCTTCACCGGCAAGACCGTCATCCACCCCGACCAGATCGAAGGCGCCAACACCGCCTTCGGCGTCACCGCCCAGGAAGCCCAGGCCGCGCAGGAGCTGATCGCCGCGTGGGAACAGGCCCGCCGCGAAGGAAAAAGCGTCGCCACGCACCGGGGCGCGCTGGTCGAGCAGATGCACGTAGACGAGGCGCAGGAGGTTCTGGCTCTGTGGGGGGTTACGGAGGGGTAGGTGGGCGGCGGGGTTTCCGTGTGCGGTTTCCGTGTGGGCGGCCCCCTTCCAGACATCCACCTTGATTAATCACAGAAAACGCCTTTATTATAGAAAGCAGATGCCCCTGACCGACACCGAATCCGCCCTCCTCGCCCTGATCCGCGAGACGCCCCTGGCAACGCCGGAGGAACTGGCGCGCCGCCTGGGGTCCACACGGGCGTCCGTGAACGTGCATGTGCGCAATCTGGTCCGCAAGGGCGCGCTGCTGGGCCGGGGCTACCTGCTGCCAGCGGAGTCCGGCCCAGGTCGCGTGGTGGTGGTGGGCGGCGCGAACGTGGACGTGAAGGCCCGCACGCTGGCGGCGGCGGTGCCGGGGACGAGCAATCCGGGTGTGACGGCGCAGGCGCCGGGTGGCGTGGCGCGGAACGTCGCGGAGAACCTGGCGCGGCTGGGCGTGCCGGCGTCGCTGGTGAGCGTGGTGGGCCGGGACGCGCTGGGCGACTGGCTGCTGCGGGAGACGGAGGCGGCGGGCGTGGACGTGCGGGCGGTGCTGCGCGCGCCGGACGTGACGACGGGAACGTACACGGCGGTGCTGGACGCGAGTGGGGAGTTGCTGGTGGCGGTGGCGGCGATGGCGGCGGTGGAGGCCCTGACCCCGGCGGCGTTGCAGGAGCGGCGTGGGGTGCTGCGGGGCGCGGCGTGGGTGGTGGCGGACGGGAACCTGCCGGAGGCGTCGCTGGCGCACCTGCTGTCCCTGGCGGCCGAGGCGGGTGCGGCGGTGGTGTTCGAGCCGGTGAGCGTGCCGAAGGCGGCGCGACTGCGTTCGGCGCTGGCGGCGGGGCTGGTGCCGCAGGCGGTGACGCCGAACGTGCCGGAACTGGGCGCCCTGCTGGGCCGGAACGTGCCGGACGAGTCGGGGGCGCTGCGGGCAGCGGCGGCTGAACTGCACGCGCAGGGGGTGCGGCTGGTGTGGGTACGGCGGGGCGCGGCGGGCAGCCTGCTGAGTGGCCCGGAAGGCGTGACGGAACTGCCCGCCCTGCCCGCCGAGGTGCGGGACGTGACCGGCGCGGGCGACGCGATGCTCGCGGCGTTCTTGGCGGCGCTCGCGTCGGGCCTGCCGCCCGCAGAGGCGGCGCGGCATGGTCACGCGGCGGCGGCGATCACCGTCGAGAGTGATCACGCGGTGTCGCCGCTGCTGACGCCCACCTCGATTCAGGTGCGGCTCGGGGTGGGCTCTGAGCTCTGAACGCCCCGCCACCCTGCCCGTTTTTCCTCATCGCCCATAGCTCACGGCTCACAGCCCACCCCCAGAGGTTTCCCATGATTCACGACATCAATCCGACCGTTGCCGCCTACCTGGACATTCACCCCGAAGTCGCCGCCGCGCTGGCGGAGGGGCGCGCGGTGGTGGCGCTGGAGAGCACGATCATCAGTCACGGCATGCCGTTCCCGCAGAACGTGGAGATGGCGCGCGGCGTGGAGGACGTGGTGCGCGCGCACGGCGCGGTGCCCGCGACGATCGCGGTGCTGGGGGGCCGCCTGAAGGTGGGCCTCACGCCCGAGGAACTGCACCTGCTGGCGACCGACAAGGGCGTCGAGAAGATCAGCACCCGCGACCTGCCGGTGACGGTGGCGCTGGGCAGGCACGGCGCGACGACGGTGGCGAGCACCATGCGCGTGGCGGCGCTGGCGGGCATCCGCGTGTTCGCCACGGGCGGCACCGGGGGCGTGCACCGCGGCGCGGAGCGCAGCATGGACGTCAGCGCGGACCTGCTGGAACTGGCGCAGACGGACGTGTGCGTGGTCAGCGCGGGCGTGAAGAGCATCCTGGACATCGGCCTGACGCTGGAGGTCCTCGAGACGCACGGCATTCCGGCCCTGACGCTGGGCAGTGAGGAGTTCCCGGCGTTCTACTCCCGCCAGAGCGGCTTCAGGGCGCCCCTGACGGTCGCCACGCCGGAGGAGGCCGCGCGGGTGCTGAAGGCGAAGTGGGATCTGGGCGTGTCGGGCGGCGTGATGCTCGCCAACCCCATCCCCGAGGACGCCGAGATTCCCGCCAGCGAGATCACCCCGCAGATCGAGCAGGCGCTGCGCGACATGGACGCCCTGGGCCTGAAGGGCAAGGACACCACCCCGTACCTGCTGGGCCGCATGGTGGAAATCACCGGGGGCCGCAGCCTCGCCGCGAACATCGCCCTCGTGCGCCACAACGCGATGGTGGCCGCGCAGGTGGCCGTCGCCTACGCTCAGCTGGGCTGATGGCTCAAGGCTGATGGCAGATGGCACCGCACTGGCCATCTGCCATCTGCCATCTGCGTCCTTCCCTTACGCCGGTTGTGCGTTCCCCAGCTTGCGCCCCTCGCCGTGTTCCTCGGCCTGCACGTCGGCGTTCACGGGTGGGAGCTGCTCGCCGTTGAGGACGCGGGTGAGGCGGTTCATGTCGAGTGCTTTCTCGCTGCGGGCGACGACGAGGGTGGCGACGCCGTTGCCGATGATGTTGGTGATGGCTCGGCCCTCGCTCATGAAGCGGTCGATGCCGAGGATCAGGGCGAGGCCCGCGACGGGGACGGTGCCGAGTGCGGCGAGGGTCCCGGCGAGGACGACGAAGCCGCTGCCGGTGACGCCCGCGGCGCCCTTGCTGGTGAGCAGGAGGATGGCCAGCAGGGCGAGTTCCTGCGCGAAACTCAGGTCGGTGTTGGTGGCCTGGGCGATGAACACGGCGGCCATGGTCAGGTAGATGCTGGTGCCGTCGAGGTTGAAGGAGTACCCGGTGGGGACGACGAGCCCGACGACGCTCTTGTTCGCGCCGGCGTGTTCGAGTTTGGCCATGAGGCGCGGCAGGGCGCTCTCGCTGGAGCTGGTGCCCAGCACGAGCAGCAGTTCTTCCTTGATGTAGCGCAGGAATTTCAGCAGGCTGAATCCGGCGAGTCTGGCGATGACGTTCAGCAGGACGAACACGAACAGGGCGCAGGTGACGTAGAAGGTGCCCATCAGGTACGCGAGCTGCTGGAGGCTGCCGACGCCGTACTTGCCGATGGTGAAGGCCATCGCGCCGAACGCTCCGACGGGGGCGAGTTTCATGATGAAGCCCAGGATCTGGAACACCAGGACGCTGACGGCGTCGATGCCTTTCAGGACGCGCTGCCCGAGGTCACCCATGCGGATCAGGGCGAAGCCGCTCAGGAGCGCGATGAGCAGCACCTGCAGCAGGTCGCCCTCGGTGAAGGCACTGACGAAGGTGGTGGGGATGATGTGCAGCACGAAGTCCGCGACGGTCTGTTCGCCGGCGGCGTCGGTGTACTTGGTGATGGCGCTGGTGTCGAGGGTGGCGGGGTTGATGTTCATGCCGCGCCCGGGGCCGACGAGGTTCACGACGACCAGCCCGATCAGCAGGGCGGCGGTGGTGACGACCTCGAAGTACAGCAGGGCCTTGCCGCCCACCCGGCCGATCTTCCTGGTGTCGCGCATGCTGGCGACGCCGCTGACGACCGTGCAGAAGATGATGGGGCCGATGACGACCTTGATCAGTTTGATGAAGCCGTCCCCGAGGGGCTTGAGCGCTTCGCCGACGGTGGGGAAGAAATGGCCGACGAGCACGCCGATCACGATGGCGGTCAGCACCTGCGCGTAGAGGCTGCGGAACAGTCTGGGCATGGGGGTCCTCCGGTGCGTCACGGGGGACGCGGGTGGGGCGCGCGGGCCGGGGCGCGCCGTGAGATGGGTGGGTGAGCCTGCGCGGGTGCAGGTCGGGGCGGGAGTGTGGTGCCGCCCAGCATGCGTGCGCAGGGGGACGCCTGTCCCCGGCGGGGCGGCGCGCCCCGCCGGGTGGCGGGAGCTGCGGCCCGTCCCAGTGGGCGCCTTGGGGGCATCGGGGTGGGCGGGGGATTCGTACACGCGGTGAACACAAGGGGCGCAGGATGGCTGCAGGGGTGCGGGGCGGGCCTACACTGCGTCCACCGTGCCCTCCCGCCTGCCTGTTCCGTCCCGCGTGCCGCCGCTGGCGCGTGAGGTGGCGCTGCCGCACACGCCCCGCCTGCTGCGGGTCGGGCCGAGGCTGTTCCTGACGACGCTGGGCGCGTTCCTGCTGCTGGGGCTGCCGGTGGCGGGGCTGGTCAGTCAGGGCGTCTACGGCGGCATTCACCGGTCGTTCGCGGAGCGGTCCCTGCGCGAGTCGCGGCTGGTGGCGACGCTCCCGCCGGTCGTGGCGGCCCTGTCGGGGAACGCGGCCGAACGGGCGAACCTGAACGCCCTGATGAACCGTTACCGCGCTCAGCTGGGCGCGGATTACGTGGTGGTCACCGACCGGGACGCGCGGCGCCTGACGCACCCGAACGCGGCGCAGGTGGGGCAGCGCATGCAGGGCGGGGACTTCACGGCGTTCCTGCGGGGCCGGAGCGTCACGGAGACGGTGCAGGGCACGCTGGGCCGCTCGGTGCGGTCGAAGGTGCCCGTCGTGGACGGCGCGGGGCGGGTGCTGGGGCTGGCGAGCGTGGGCTTCCTGCTGCCCCGCCTGCGGGACGTGTTCCTGGACGTGCTGCGCGCGGGCCTCCCCTGGTACCTGCTGGCCCTCCTGTCAGCCCTGGCCCTGGCCCTGGGCGTGGCGCGGCGCGTGAAGACCGAGATGCTGGGTCTGGAACCCGAGCAGATCGCCGGGGGCCTGCGGCAGTACCGGGCGGTCCTGAACACCCTGGAAGAAGGGGTGCTGGTGGCCCGCGCGGGGCAGGTGTTCGTGATGAACCCCCAGGCCCGCGCGCTGCTGGGCACCCCGGACGCCGCGCTGCCGCTGCCGTGGCCGCCGGGCCTCCCGCTGCCCGTACCAGGGGCCGGGCCGGTCACGGCGGAGGTCGCGGGCCGCCCGGTGCTGCTGGCCGCGCAGGAGGCCGGCGAGGGCGCGGTGGTGGTCACGCTGCGGGACTTGGCGCGGGTGCGCGCCCTGGCGGACGAGCTGACGCAGTCGCAGCGTTACGCGGAACTGCTGCGGGCGCAGACGCACGAGTTCACGAACCGCCTGCACACCCTGGCGGGCCTGCTGCACCTGGGCGAGACGCGCGAGGCCCTGGCCCTCATCCACGCGCAGTCGGCGCGGCACGAGGCGCACCTGCAGGCGGTGGGGGCGCTGCGGCACGTGCGGCTCTCGGCGCTGCTGCTGGGCAAGTTCGACCGCGCGGCGGAACGGGGCGTGACCCTCACCCTCGATCCCCTGTCGGCGCTGCCGGGCACGCTGCCGCCCGGCGTGCTGGATCTGCTGGAGCTTGCGGCCGGGAACCTGATCGAGAACGCCCTGGAGGCGGCGAGCGGCACGCCGGACGCCGAGGTGCGGGTGCTGATCGCCACCGACCCGGAAGGCCTGGTGCTGGAGGTCCGTGACACGGGTCCCGGCGTGCCCGCGGCGCTGGCGGGCACCCTGACCGTGCGGGGCGTGAGCAGCAGGGGTATGGGGCGCGGCGTGGGGCTGGCCCTGGTGGCCGACCGGGCGCAGGCGCTCGGCGCGGTCCTCACGCACGACCGGGTGCGGGCGGACGGGCGGGACTGGACGCGCTTCACGCTGGACGTGCCCCTCCCCGAGGCCGAAGAATGAGCGGCGTGTCCTCTTCCCCACCGCTGCGCGTGCTGATCGTCGAGGACGACCCGCAGATCGCGGCGCTGCACTGGCGGCTGCTGGAACGCGCCGGGGGCTTCACGGTCCTCGGGCAGGCGGAGTCGCTGCGGGTGGCGCGGGCCATGCTGCGCACCCTGCACCCGGACCTGCTGCTACTGGACGTGCACCTGCCCGACGGGCGCGGCCTGGACCTGCTGCGCGAGGCGCGCATGGACGGCGCGCGGGTGGACGCGATCCTCGTCACGGCCGCCAGCGACGCGCCCAGCGTGCAGGACGCGCTGCTGCACGGCGCGGCGGACTACCTCGTGAAGCCGGTCACGCCGGGCCGCTTCACGCTGGCCCTGGAGCGCGCCCGGGAACGCGCGGCGCTGTGGGCGCAGGGGGACGTGCGCCAGGGGCACCTGGACGCCCTGTTCGCCCCGCCCGCCGCCCCGGACGCCGCGGGGCTGGACGGCGACACCCTGCGCCGCGTGCGGGTGGCCCTGCGCGACCTGGGCGAGGCGAGCGCCGCCGAGCTCGGCACCCGCGTGGGCCTCAGCCGCGTGACCGCGTGGCGGTACCTGGAACACCTCGTGGTGACCGGCGAGGCCAGCGTGGGCACGGACGCCCGCACCGGGGGCCGCCCCGCGAAACGCTACCGCCGGGCCTGAAGACAGGTGATGGTCGATAGTTGATAGACCGGCTTTCGCCCAGGCTCATGCCGGAGCTTCCATCACCCATCACCCTTCCCTGTCCCTGAGCGGGGAACGTGTCACGCTGGGCGTTTCGGGCGGGTGGTACGCTGCGAAGCGCTATGGATTCTTTCGACGTACTGGTGATTGGTGGCGGCCCCGCGGGTTACGTGGCGGCCATTCGTGCGGCTCAGCTGGGCTTCAAGACGGCCTGCGTGGACGCCTTCGAGCGGAACGGCAAGGCCAGCCTGGGGGGCACCTGCCTGAACGTGGGCTGCATTCCCAGCAAGGCGATGCTGGACAGCAGCGAGAAGTTCGAGGTCATGCAGCATGACTTCGCCGAGCACGGCATCAACGTGCAGGGCGCGTCCCTGGACATCGCGAAGATGCTGGGCCGCAAGAACGGCGTGGTGGACAAACTGACGGGCGGCGTGGCGTTCCTGTTCAAGAAGAACAAGATCACGTCGTTCTTCGGGCTGGGCCGACTGGTCCGCGCGGACGGCGACGGCTGGATCGTGGACGCCGCCGGCACCGAGGTCCGCGCCGCGCGCGTGATCGTCGCGACCGGCAGCAGCCCCCGCGCCCTGCCGCTGGCACCCTTCGGCGGGCACATCGTGGAGAACAGCGGCGCGCTGGAATTCACGGCCGTCCCGGAGAAACTCGGCGTGATCGGCGCGGGCGTCATCGGCCTGGAGCTCGGCAGCGTCTGGCGCCGCCTGGGCGCGCAGGTGACGGTGCTGGAGGCCCTGCCGGGCTTCCTGATGGCCGCCGACGACGCCATCGCTAAGGAGGGCCTCAAGCTCTTCAAGAAGCAGGGCCTGGACTTCCACTTCGGCGTGAACATCACCGCCGTCGAGCAGGACGACAGCGGCGTCAGCGTCACGTACACCGAGCAGGACAGGGAAGTCACCGCGCGCTTCGACAAGCTGATCGTGTCCATCGGCCGCGTGCCCCACACCCAGGGCCTCGGGGCCGACGCGGTGGGCCTGGCGCTCGATGAACGCGGCTTCGTGAAGGTCGACCAGCACTACCGCACCAACCTCCAGAACGTCTTTGCCATCGGCGACGTGATCGGCGGCGCCATGCTCGCCCACAAGGCCGAGGAGGAGGGCGTGGCCCTCGCCGAGATGCTGGCCGGTCAGGCCGGGCACGTGAACTACGACGTGATCCCCTGGGTGATCTACACCAGCCCCGAGATCGCCTGGGCCGGCCTGACCGAGAAGCAGGCAAAAGACAGGGGCCTGAACATCAAGACCGGGCAGTTCCCATTCAGCGCGAACGGCCGCGCCCTCGGCCACGGCGACACGCGCGGCTTCGTGAAGATCATCGCCGACGCCCAGACCGACAAACTCCTGGGCGTGCACATGATCGGCGGCGGCGTCAGCGAACTGATCGGCGAGGTCGTGGCGATCATGGAGTTCGGCGGCAGCAGCGAGGACCTCGCCCGCACCGTCCACGCCCACCCCACCCTGTCCGAGGTCGTCAAGGAAGCCGCACTGGCCACCGACAAACGCGCCCTGCACATGTAAAAACCGCACTCCGGGCGGGGCGTGACCAGCGAGGTCCGCCCCGCCTTTCACGTGCACCGCACATACCCCTTGACGAATTCACGCCAACCCTGTATCTTTCTGTGCGTGCCGGAAACGGCGCCCCTTGAAAGGCAGGAAGCGAAGGCGCAAGCCAACGACAACTGAAGTGGTGTGGCCCCATCGTCTAACGGTTAGGACACTACCCTTTCAAGGTAGCGATACGGGTTCGAATCCCGTTGGGGTCACCACGAACGCTCGCCTCTGCACCCGCAGAGGCGAGCGGTTTTTTAGGGCTCACGGGGGAGGCAAGGCAGGCACCATTCCAAGCCCCCGCCCCGTGGGCCCGGCCGGTCACCACGGTGGTCTTTTCCGCCCGGCGCCAACCACATGGTCCTCCACGTCTGCTACATGCGCCGCTCTGTTCAGCTGCCTCCAGAAGCAGGGCGGCCCTCCGGCGTGAACTGAATCCGGTCCAGGAACAGGTTGCGGTACTGCACCTGACGGCCGGCGAAATTGGTCACCGACAGCTGCACCGGGGCCGTGCTGTTCAGCGGCAGCCGCAGCGAGACGCGACTGCGGACCTCACGGTCCAGCAGCGTCCGGCCCGCCTGGGTCAGGCGGAGCTGGGGGCCAGACCCGTCCACCACCGGCCCGCTGACCGTCAGGAACAGCGTCCCGGCCGTGCAGGGTTCCAGCCGCTGTCCTCGCTGGTCATACACCGCCCCGGTCACGGCGTTCCGGAACTCGACACGCTCGTCGCGCACTAGGGCTGACACGCAGCTCCGGGTGCCGGTGATCGCCAAGCGCTCAATCGTCACAATGCGGTAAAGGGCGTCGGTCTCGTCATTTGGAAATGACAGAATCACGCGGCCGCTGGGCCCCACTGGCACGGTCAGCACCCTGAGTGCGCGGACCGGCGTCTCGGTCTGCTCCTCGTCGTTGCGCACCACCAGCACAGGGGGGCCGCCGTTGCTCGACACGTCACCGTGCGCCTCGATCCGCAGCTGTCCCGGACGGCAGTACTCCAGTTCCAGCGTGCCGGGAATAGCGAAAAACCCGTGGCTGCCGTGCCACTCTCCGGGCAGCGCCGGCGGTTGCGCACTCGTGAAGTTGGTGCGGCCGGCCCGGCACTCGCTCCCCGCCAGCGAGGACGGCAGCGCTGGGTCGTCAGGGAGGTGCAGCACCGCCGCACCCAGCAACACGAGCGTGGCCGCCATGAGTAGCGCCGCGGGCCACTTCACGGCTTCACCATGACCTTCCAGCTGGTGCGGCTCAGAGCACGCGTCCGCCAGGGCGCGCTGCGGCCCGGCCACAGGCGCAGCTGCAGCTCGTAGGGCTGGCCGTCCACACCACCAACCTGACGGCTGCTGGGCAGGGGCCCCAGCAGCCACTGCCACGTGCCGCGCTGGCCAGTCGAGGAGAATGGGCGCACGGCGACCGTCACGCAGCTCTGACGGCACGCGCGCAGCTGCGCGCGGTACAGTCCCGGCGGGACATTGAACTGGGCGGCCGCCGCGTAGGGCTCGTCAGCCCGCCATGAGGTCGGGGAGATCAGGCCGCTCAGGCTGATCTGACGGTGTGGCGTGGACGGCAGGAAATGCGTCCAGACGGGAAACGCCATCAGGAGTAGGAGTGCCGCCCCCCAGCCGGCCGCGGCCGGCCAGCGCGGAGGGTGCCGGGTCAAGGCGCCGCCCGCAGCCACCCAGAACACGGCAGAGAAGAACGGGCCAGGCACCAGCGTGACGTTGTCCGTCAGGTCACCTAGCAGCAGGGCCGCCACCAGCGTCAGGATCAGCGGGGGACTGGCCGAGGCGGCGGCCAGGACAGCCCCCAGCAGCAGGAAGAGCCCGGCCGTGCCCAGCAGCCCGGTTTCCCCCAACGCCTGCACCAGACCATTATGCGCGATTACCCAGGTGTTGTTCACCTGTTCCACGGCGGCCGGGCAGCCCACACCCCGCACTTCCAGCGCCTCGAACCAAGTGCAGCTCTCTCCGGGCGGCGCGATCCGCGGACCGAGCAGCAGCGTGCCGTTGCCCGCCCAGGGCTGCGCCCGGGCGACGCTCAGGGCGTCGTCCCAGATCAGGTCACGTCCAGTCAGGTCCAGGGTCACCAGACGCTCCAGCGGCCGCTGCTCGGCGCTGCTGCCGAGCAGCAGCGCGCCCAGCGCCACGGTGCCCAGCAGCGCGGCGCCCAGCAGGTGCTGGCGCCTGAGGGTGCGCCAGCCCAGCAGCAGCGCGGTGCCCAGCAGAGCCACGGCCAGCGGCCCGCGGCTCCCGCTGAGCAGCGCAGTGAGTACACCCAGCCCGCCCAGCATCAGGCGCCACGGCAGGCCCTGACGCCACGACTCACCCGGCTGCCTGTCCAGGGCCAGCCACAGCCCCAGCGCGCCGGCCAGTCCCAGCGACACTGGCGTGACGTAGGGATGACTCAGCCGAAGCTGCGTGAGGTCCCACCCTTGAAGGGCCAGACCGTTGATCAGCGCCGTCACGTACACCACGAGCAGGCCCCAGCGCAGGGCCCGCAGGGTTGCAGGTTCTCCCAGCCGCGACCCCAGGCACAGCAACCCCACCAGCAGTGTCATGCGCAGCACGGTGGTCCCCAGCGCCAGCAGCGGGCCCGGGCTGAGCAGAGCCGCGAGCAGCTGCGTCCCCACGAACACCCCCACCAAGGCCTGCACCACGCGCGGCAGGCTGCGCCACTGCCGCAGGCCCACGGCCCCGCCCAGAAGCAGCGGGGGCACTACCGGCAGCAGGGCCAGCCACACCAGCCAGCGGCGCGGCGCCGCAATACCCGAATCAGGAGAGACACTCATGCCGCACCATGCTACGGGAGTTGCGCCGGGCACAGTGCGCGCCGCCGGCGGGACCACTCACCTCAGGGGGCCTGCCCCTGCCCGGCCACGATGGGTGAGTAACGTTCGTCCGCGCGCCGCTGCTCAGCCATCTCACCGATCATGGCGGGCCAGGCGGGCGGCTGGTAGTTGAATTCCTGACGGAACCGGCTGGAGTCTAGGCTGCGGTTGATCGCCAGCTGATCATCCGGCTGGATGTCCAGATGCAGCCGGTACGCCTCCCGGATCAGCATCAACAGCTCGTACTTGTCGATCGGTTCACTCGACACCTGATACAGGCCGGACGCCCCGGGATATTCGAGCAGAAGCTTCTCGATGACTCGCGAGAGTTCCAGGGTGGTGAGCCCACTGAAGATCGCCTTCTGGAAGCCCCTGACCTGCCCCTGCTGGGCTAGCACCCATTCAAGCAGGCTGGTCTTGCGGGACAGTTCAGGTCCGATGATCGAGGTGCGTAGGGTCAGGGCGTGACCGTCCGCGACCTCGCCCAGGAACTTGCTGCGGCCGTACAGGTCCTCAGCATCGGGGAAGTCCATTTCCTGGTACATGCCCCTGCGCCCGGAGAAGACGCAGTCGGTGCTGAGGTGCACCAGCCGCGCGCCGCACAGGCGCGTCAGCTCAGTCAGGCGGTGAGGCAGAAGGGCGTTGATCTCCAAGCTGGGAATGCTCTCCTTAGCCGTGTGCCGCTGCTTGACGATGCCCACGGCATTGATGACGGCGTCAGGGCGGAAGTCCGCCATCACTTCCGTCAGGCGGTCACTGGAACGGACGTCAATGCCGGTGTAGGTGCGCTGCGGGTCGAACAGCCCGTAGCTTGCGTAGGCGCTGAAGTCCTGGCGCACAGTGACGCGCACGTCGTGACGGTCGCGCATCTGCCGGTAGAACTGGTGTCCGAACATGCCGTCGCCGCCGAGAATCAAAATTTTCATGCTGTGTGCTCCTTCGTGATGCCACGCGCCGCCACGCTGCCAAGCAGCTCGACCAGCTGCCGTAGCAGGTACTGACGCTCAAAGTTACGCAGAAAGTAGCGTCGGCCGCACTCCCCCATCTCTTCACGTTCGGCCGGGGACAGCCGGATGAATTCACGCACGGCACGCGCGAGTTCATCCGGCCGCTCCGCCGGCACAGTCAGGCCGGCGCCGGCATCACGGGTCACGCGCGCGCCCTCGCCGTTGAGAGCCGCCAGCACCGGGCGCCCACACGCCAGGTAGGACTGCAGCTTGGAGGGAATAGTCGCGCGGAACGCAGGGTTGTCCTTGAGGCTGACCAGCAGCACGTCTGCCAGCGCGAAGAAGCGGGGCATGGTGTCTGCCGGGTGACTGCCGAGCAGCTGCACACAACCCTGCAGGTCCCGGCGCCGGATCTCTTCCTCCAGCCAGGGGCGCTGGCGGCCGTCTCCCAGGATCAGCCAGCGGACCGGCTCGTGCCGCAGTTCAGCCGCGGCCTCCACGAGGGTTTCCAGATCCTGACTGACGCCCAGATTTCCGGCAAACATCAGGTTCATGACACCATCCTGCGGCACGAGGCGCCGTTCCGGCGCGTCGGCTGGCAACTCCACCGGCCGGTAGAATGCCTCGGCACTGTTGGGCAGGTACTCGATCCGCGAGAGGCTGACGCCATGATCCACCAGTGAACGTGAGAAAGCCCTGGACTGAACTAGCAGCAGATCACAGTGACGGTAGATCCAGCTCACCATCCGGCTCACCAGTGCAAGCGCGCGCCGGTTGCGCAGGCTGCCAGTTGCGACCAGACTCTCCGGCCAGAGGTCCTGCACCCAGAACACCACGGGGGTCCGGAAGATCCGGCGCAGCAGTGCGGCCGGAAGCCCCACGGTGACTGGCGAGGGCTCGAACACCAGAATCACATCGGGCCGGCGCAGCAGAAACGGCCCGAACGCAGCGGCGCTCACCGCGAACGACAGGTAATTCAGCAGCAGCCTGCCCCCCCGGCCGTGACCCCGGGCTAGGAGCGGCACGCGGTGAATTCCGATCTTGCCCAACGCGTCCCGGGCAGGCCCACGCGGCGCGTAGCCGGCCTGGAACTGCCCCGAAGGGTAATTTGGGAAGCCAGTCAGCACCTCCACCTGATGTCCCTGTTCGTGTAGGCCCTGCGCGACGTCGTTGATGCGGAACGTCTCCGGCCAGAAGTACTGGCTGAGAATCAACACCTTCAAAACGACGTCCAAAGCTGAAATGTGTGCAACTGGACCATACGCTCAATCTACCCGCACGACGCCCCTGATGTCACAGCGGGGGGAGACCACAGGCGCCCGCACCCGGGCTCTCGCTTCGGCCCCTATCCCAAACTGCCGAACTTGTTTTCTGGAATGAGTCGGGCCAGCGTCTCCCGAATCGCGGCGTGGTCCTGCTGCTCGGCGGCCTGCCGCAGAAGCGCGATGTTCTGTTCTAGCTCAGTCGGGCTCACGCTGGCCAGGCGGGCACTGAAGATTTCCTGGTGGGTGGTGGATTCGGCGCCCTCACTGGTAGTGAGCAGTTCCTCGTACAGCTTCTCGCCGGGCCGCACGCCGCTATAGACGATGTCGACGTGCTGGGCACCCGACAGCTGAATCACATCTTGGGCGAGGTCAGCGATCTTGACTGGCTGGCCCATGTTCAGCACGTACACTTTGCCGTTCTCGGCCAGACCGCCGGCCTGCAACACCAACCGGGCCGCTTCGGGAATGGTCATGAAGTAACGGACCATGTCCGGATGGGTGACCGTGATGGGTCCTCCTGCCCGGATCTGCCGCATGAAGGTGGGCACCACGCTGCCGCGGCTGCCCAGCACATTTCCGAATCGGACGGACACGAACGCCTGATCCGGCGCGGCGCACGCCGCGCCGCCCGAGACGATCATCTCGGCCATGCGTTTGGAGGCACCCATGATGCTCGTGGGGTTCACAGCTTTATCTGTGGAGACGTTAACGAGGCGTTTGACGTGGTACTGCAGGCAGAGCTGTGTGACGTTGTGCGTGCCGGTGACGTTGTTCATGATGGCCTCTGACGGGGCCATTTCCATGAGTGGCACGTGCTTGTGCGCGGCGGCGTGAAACACTACGTCCGGGCGGTAGTCCTGGAAGATTGCATCGAGCCTGCTGCGGTCGCGGACGTCGCAGATCAGCCCGAGGTGCTGGATGTCCGGCAGGGTATGGTTCAGTTCCTGCTGGATGCTGAAGATGCTGTTTTCCCCCCGCCCGACTAGCAGGATCAGCCCCGGCTGGTAGACGCAGATCTGCCGGACAATTTCCGAACCGATGCTGCCGCCGGCGCCGGTAACGAGCACCACCCGGCCTCTGAGGTACCCGGCAATTTCGGCCGTGTTCAGCTGCACGGGGGGTCGGCGCAGCAGGTCCTCAAGGTCAACGTCACGGATCTGGTTGATCGTGACGTTCCCTGACAGGATTTCAAACACACCCGGAATAATGCGGTAGCGCAGTCTGGCCGCTTGTGACAATTCGACTACCCGGCGGATGAAACTGCCTTCGGCGGAGGGGATGGCGATCAGGACTTCTTGGGCGTGCTCCCGCTGAGCCACCTCAACCAGGTTCTCGACCCGCCCGAAGACCGGAAAGCCCATCAGCGACTGCCGCTGCTTGGCGGGTTCGTCGTCGAGGAAGCCGATGGCCTGCAGGCCGGATTCCGGATGCCGCTGAATCTCACGGGCGATCAGCGCGCCGGCCTCGCCGGCCCCGACAATCAAGACCCGCTGCCTGGCGGGCGCCTGCTGCTGACGGATGCGGTCCTGCACCATCCGGAACAGCAGGCGCGCCCCGCCCATCAGCAGGAACCCTAGGGCGCCGGCCAGCAGCGGCACGCTGCGTGCCAGCTGAAGCCAGTCGCGCAGGATGAACCCCAGCGCGAACATGACCAGTGTGGCCGTGGCGGCCGCGCGGGCCAGAGTCAGCAGGTCCGGGACACTGACCCGCTGCCAGAGTTGACGGTGCAGGCGATGCTGACGGATCACAAGGGCCATCACACCCAGGTTCAGCAGTGCGTAAAGCCAGACGGTGCTGGGCGCGCCACCCTGAATCACCGAGGGCGTACGGAAGGTGTAGGCCAGCAGCGCCGCCATAAGCCAAAGGGTGAGGTCAATCACGAACTTGATCAAAGTGGATGTCATAGATCTTTCACTTCCCAGTGGACCCTGAGGGCCCGTCTGTCTGCGCCGGGCGCAGGTCGGGCGGCGCCCTGCGGTCCGTGCAGCGTCCCGTGGCGTCACGGCGGGGGGCAATGGGGGTGACTGGCGACCTCGGCAGTCTGGTCTGTGCCTTCACAGAATCCTAACCTGCGGGCGCGCCCCGTGACGTGCGGGCAATCCAGAGCAAGGACGCCCGTTCCCGCCGCTGCCCGGTGCATGCCCGCAGGCCCTAGTAGGTACCGCGCCCTCCCAGCACGCTGCGTAGGGTAGCGCGGATGATCAGCAGGTCGGTCAGCAGGTCAACGTGACGCAGGTACGTGGCGTCTCGCCGGACCTTCTCATCGTCGCTCAGATCATCCCGCCCGGTCACCTGGGCCAGCCCAGTGATGCCCGGCGGCAGCTGATCCACGCCGGCCGCGGCGCGGCCGTTGAGCACGGGGTGCTGCGTCATGAGCGCCGGTCGGGGACCGACGAAGCTCATCTCGCCGCGCAGCACGTTCAGAAGCTGCGGTAGTTCATCAAGGCTGGTTCTGCGCAGGAAGGCCCCCACGGGCGTGACCGCGCTTATCCCCTGGAGCCGCATGTCCTCCGTGGATAGTTGCGGGGCGTTCAGGCGCATTGTGCGGAACTTGAAGATGGTGTACGGCTGGTGGCCCCGTCCAGCCCGCAACTGCGTGAACAGCACGGGGCCAGGGCTGCTCAGCCGTATGATCAGCGCCGTCAGCAGCAGGACCGGCAACAGCAGCAGCAGCAGCGCACCTGCCAGCGGCCGTTCCAATCCGTGCCGCACGCGTAGGTAGGCCCGCTGCCTAGGCTTCAGCGCCCAGGGGCGCCCGTCGCCCAGGGGTGCCCAATCAGGGGCCAGGTTCGCATGCGCAGCCACGGTGGCCGCCAAGCCCGCCTGCGTAGTGAAGGGCGGGACCCAGCCCGCCTCGCGCAGGCGGCGCGTGTCAATCTGTAGGGAGCCTGTCAAGCGCCGCACCATTCCTTCACGGCGCAGCAGTCGCCCGGCGGCGTGAAGCATCCAGGCCGGGACCGGCCACAGGCGCGGCGGGCGGCCCAGGGCCTGGGCCACACCCCGGATGAGTTCCGGCGTGGACAGGTCGTCGCCGTCGGCCACGAAGAACGTCTTCCCCGCTGTGACGGGTGAATGCAGCGTGAACGCGATCGCGTCGGCCAGGTTCCCCACGTAGACCATGCTTCGGCAGTTGCGCACCGCCGCGAGCGGCAACGGTACTCCGCGCTGGACCGCGGTAATCAGCTGCAGGAAGTTCGCCCTGACACCCGGTCCATAGACCAGCGGCGGGCGCAGCACCGTGACGTCCAGGCCGGTCGTCACGCCCAGGTTTAGCAGGGCCTGCTCGGCTTCCCACTTGGAGACGCCGTAGGGATCGGTCGGGGCGGGCGGGTCCTGCTCTGTCAGGGGCCGCCCGCTCTCCTCGCCATTGACCTTGACTGAGCTCAAGTACACCAGACGCTTCACCCCGGCGGCAGCCGCGGCGCGCGCCAGCGCCAGTGGAGTGTCGGTATTTAGCGCCCGGTAGGCACCCAGAGGATCAGGGTGCGTGTCGTTCATCACGTGAACGCGCGCCGCAAGGTACACCACGTGCGTGACACCGCGCAGCGCGCCGCGCCAGTCAACGTCCCCGGTCAGGTCCCCGAGGGAGTGGTGGCGCACGCCGGGCGGCAGGTGCCGGGCCGAGCGTGCAGCGGCGACCACTTCGTACCCGCGGTCCAGCAGTACCTGACAGAGCGTCCGGCCGACAAACCCGGAGGCACCGACCACCAATACAACAGTTGCGTGAGCTGTCACTGACGTCTACCCCTGATGCCACACATAGCGGTTGACGTAATCGGTGTAGCTCAGGATCAGGCGAAGCACTTTGTCGGAGACATTGGGCATGCTGTAATCGGCAGCCAGCCGTAGCTGGCGCTGCTCACCGCGCGGCTGCTGGTCGAGCACGGCCACCGCCTGCAGGACACGTTCAGGATTCAGGCCAGTCATGATCACGGCCGTTTCCTCCATACCTTCGGGCCGCTCGTGGGTGTCACGCAGAGTCAGGGCCGGGAAGTTCAAGATGGAGGCTTCCTCGCTGATGGTACCGCTGTCGGAGAGCACTGCCCGCGCATGCATCTGCAGGTGCACATAACCGAAGAAACCCAGCGGCTTCATGACCTCCACGAGCGGGTGGAAGCTCAGCCCGGCGGCAGCGATGCGCTTTTGCGTCCGGGGGTGCGCGGAGAAGATGATGCGCTGCCCGTACTGCTGCGCCAGGGCGTTCAGAGTGGCAGCGAGGGCGCCCAGGCGCTCGGGGGCGTCCACGTTCTCTTCTCGGTGCGCGCTGACCACGAAGTACGTGCCGCGCGCCAAGCCCAGCTCGGTTAGGATGGCGGAATGCTCGATCTGCTCGCGGTAGTGGGTCAGCACCTCGAACATGGGGCTGCCGGTCTTGATCACGCGCGCCGGGTCGAAGTTCTCTCTGAGCAGGTTCTCGCGGGCGATATCGCT
Source organism: Deinococcus depolymerans (assembly GCF_039522025.1). Lineage (NCBI taxonomy): Bacteria > Thermotogati > Deinococcota > Deinococci > Deinococcales > Deinococcaceae > Deinococcus > Deinococcus depolymerans. The sequence goes on from NZ_BAAADB010000031.1 coordinate 141,840, forward strand.
GTAGGGCAGGTTGATATCGCTGGTGTGGTCCACGATCTTGCGGTTGGTTTCCTCTGGCACCCGCTGGTCGTAGCAGCGGTTGCCTGCCTCCATGTGGAAGATCGGGATTCTGCGGCGCTTGGCCGGAATGGCCGCCAAGCAGCTGTTGGTGTCACCCAGCAGCAGCAGTGCCTCGGGCCGGTGCTCTTCGAGCAGCGGGTCCACCTTGATCAGCACCTGCCCGATAGTCTCCGCGGCGCTGCTGCCGGCCGCGTTCAGGAACGCGTCGGGGCGACGCACCCCGAGTTCCTGAAAGAAGATCTCGTTGAGCTCGTAATCGAAGTTCTGACCCGTGTGGACCAGGACATGATCGGTGTGTTCATCTAGCTGGGCGATCACGCGGGACAGCCGGATGATCTCGGGGCGGGTGCCCACCACGGTCATGACCTTCATGCGTTTCATCGCTGGCCTGCCAGCTGCAGTTCACGCTGGACATCCGGTAGGGAGAGCAGCAGCTCCTCGATCTCGGGCACGGTCAGGCGCCGTGTGTTGTGCGAGGTGTAGTCCTCAAGCGTATTCTCTTCCTGCTGGCCCTCTGTGAAGTACTTAGCGTAGTTGAGGTCGCGGTCATCCATGAACACGCGCAGATAGTCGCCCATGTCCTCGGCTCGCACGAGCTCACCAGCAGTGGTGAGGGTCTCGAAGAGCTTCTCAGCGTGCCGGGTACCGATCACCTCGATAGGCACGTCGGAACGGAAGAGGTTCTTCAGAGCCTGGGCGAGATCCTGCACAGTGCTGGCAGGCGCTTTGCGCACGAAGATGTCCCCCTGGCGGGCATTCTCGAAGGCGAAGAGCACCAAGTCAATGGCGCTGCGCAGCGAGAGCAGGAAACGCGTCATGTCGGGGTCAGTCACGGTGAGCGGCTGGCCCTGCTTGATCTGATTGATGAACAGCGGAATCACGGAGCCGCGCGAGTACATGACGTTGCCATAGCGGACGGAGCTGATCTTGGTGTCGCTGTCGCTCAGTCCGCGCGCGGCGGCCTGCGCGACCTTCTCCATCAGGCCCTTGGTCATGCCCATAGCGTTCACCGGCAGCACGGCCTTGTCGGTGCTCAGGCACACCAGCGACTCAATCTGATGGTTGATGGCGGATTCCACGATGTTGTGCGAACCGACGACGTTGGTCAGTAGCGCCTGCATCGGGAAGAATTCGCAGGAGGGCACCTGCTTGAGCGCGGCGGCGTGGAAGGCAAGGTCCACACCGCGCATGGCCTGATCCACGCTGTCGCGGTCGCGGATATCGCCGATGTAGAACCGCACGCGCTGATCCTTGAGTTTCAGGCGCATCATTTCCTGCTTCAGCTCATCGCGGCTGAAGACACGTATCTCTTTAACATCAGTTTCACGAATAACATCAAGAAATTCATGACCAAAAGAACCGGTTCCGCCGGTGATCAGAACTGTTTTGCCTGCAAAATCCTTAGTGTTCATGCTTGACCTCGCTTGAAGGGTTGGGTGAAAAGGGTCATGTTCTGCTGCCGCACATGCGGCTGCTTCTCTACAGCCTTTGCATAGCTCTGACAACGCGCCGCGGTGGCCTGCCGCTCCTCCGTGGAGCGCCCCACGAGTTCGTCCACAGCGGCAGCAAAGCGTTCTGGCGCCTCCAGTGGCAGCACGTACCCGACGCCCGCGTCTTCTAGGTCACGCCATGGGGTACAGTCGCTGAGAATGACCGGTGTTCCGGCGGACAGCGCCTCTGGAATCACATGTCCGTAATTTTCTCCTCCAGTGGGGAAGAAAAAAGCGCTGTAATGGCCAAACGTGTCTCGGACATCCTCATACGCCAGCACGCCACAATACTTCACCTGAACATGAGACGGCAGACGCCTAATAAGCACCTGACACTGCTCCCAGTAGCTGCTGTCCTCAATGGGTCCGTAGATGTCGAGCGTGACCGGGGAGCGGACCTGCTCCAGGCACTGCAGGGCGTAGTGGAGGTTCTTCTTGGGCGAGATGCGCGACAGGTAGATCAGATCCCGATCGTGTGGCTGCGGCGTCCAGTCCCGGCCGGTTACAAAGGGGTCTGGGGCGAGCATGACGTCGTCGCGTTCGCCCAGCACCTGCTCCAGTTCCTGAGCCTCGTAACTGCTGGAGACCTGCCAGCGTACCCCCCGCAGTAGGCCAAATCGGTCGACCAGCTGCCGATAGAGTCTCTTCTTCCTGCCCTTCAGGACGTATGCGGCCCGCGAGAACTCGCCGCGCGGCGCAAGGATCACGTTCATGTTCAGCTGCCCCAGGCGGCGCAGCAGCAGGAAGATGAAGCTGAGCGGGGAGAAGAAGGAATTCAGGTAGAGCGTGCCCGCGCCAGACAGCCGCGCGTACTGCGCGAGGTCACGCGGCGTGAACTCCTCGTCATTGAGGTAGATCACGTCTGCCCGGCCCGTGCGTACGATCCGGCCGGCCGGCAGATGACTGTACACCGTTCCGTCGATGTCCTTGCGGCGGGTCAGAATCAGGAAGCGCAGCTCGTCACCCAGCAGCTCCGTCAGGTTGGCGATAGTCGTGATCGGCCCGCCGGCCTTACGGCCGGGCAGGTAGTAATCGAGGATAACCAGAACGTCGTAGCTTAGCTGTGGGGTCATAGGACGACAGTCTCCAAGAAACTCAGGATGCGCCGCCCCTGGAAAGCCCAGCTCTTGTGCGTCCGGACGAACTCCTGGGCCTGCCGGGCCTTCATCCGGGCGGCGGGTAGCGCGGCCATCACCCGCTCAATGCCGGCAGCCAGGGCGCGCGGTGATTCGTCACTCAGGACTTCCAAGAACGGCAGGTACTCCTCCGGCAGGCTACGAAAGCGGGTGGAAACCACGGGCAGCCCTGAGGCAAGGTACTCAATGAGCTTCGACGGAAAGACGTACCGGCTGTCCAGCCGCTCGTCACTGCGGTGATTGACCAGAAGGTCCCCGCGTGCATACAGTCCGCGCAGGCCGTCCATATCCAGTAGACCGTGGTACACCACCCGGTCATCAGACGCGGCGGCCGCCTCCACCGCCGCGCGCAGCCCTCCCTGACCGGCGACGTGCAGACGAACGTGTGTGGGCAGCCAAGTCATGGCGTCCAGCAGGACATCAACGCCGTTGTACGTCTCCAGCGCGCCGGCAAAGACGACATCGAAGGTCGTCCCGGAGGTGCGGGGCGCCGGGGCGTACGCCTGCTGCGCCGGGCCCAGCCCGCCTTCGACCACCAGGGTGGGCCGCCCGGGCATGAGTTCACGGCCGATCAGGGCTGTGCCAGTGATTGCCGCGGGCAGTAGGGGCAGGACCCGCGCAGCCCAACGGTATTCCAGCCGCTGCAACGGGCCGTCCGGGACCGTGGCACCAGGCACATCAACGTCGTACACCACGGGAACGTAGGGAAGCCGCAGAAGCCGGGAGAGCAGCAACAGCGGCGCCGAGGTAAAGGTATTGACGTTGTAGCTCATCAGCACCTGCGGTACACCGCGCTGGATCTGCCGCCAGCACTGGATCAGCAGAGCGCAGGCCAGCGACACCTGTTTCAGGTAGGGCACGTTGATGAACGCCACGAGGCGCTGCTCGCGCCGCCCCGGGCCCGGGAGGCGCTGGCCGGACACCCACCAGCGGGGACTTCTGGGAAAGGCGGGCACCGGCTGGAACGCCAGTACCGTGATGTCCGCCCCAGCGCCGTCGAGGCCTGCCAGCAACCCCTGCTGCGCCAGATTGCCGGCGCGCGAGAAGGCAGCCGTACGGTACTCGGGTGTGTCGGGAATGACACTGCCGATAAACAGGATGTGTAGGGGGCGCTGCGTCAAAGGGACCTCCGGCTCGACAGGGTAATGCGTATGCCCTGCCGACTGGTGATCCACATAAAGAAAATCGCAAGGTATGTCCACAGCGCCTCACCGCTCTGCCCGATCTGGTTGTTCGAGGAAAAGTAGAACACGACGATGATGTGAAGCGCCACGAGGTTTAGCGCCCAGACGTCCCGGGCTTCTATGGCGTCACGCCAGGTCGTGTAAAGCATCATACCCAGCAGCAGGCAGAAGATCGGAATGCCCCAGAAGCCCAGATCGGAGGCCAGCCAGAGGTACATGGACGACCAGTAGCGGTCCTTGAGCCACCCGTACTTTTCGATCCGTGCCGGGTACGTCTGTTCCTCTAAACCGCTGAGGCCGGTCAGGGTTTCATACTGCCGCAGCACGAACGGCGAGGTCCCCAAGCCATACAGCGGCACGAACGGTTCACGCAGGGCCAGCCCCATCGCAAAATACCCCTGAGTGATGTAGTTCGACAGACCCACCACCAGCGTCCGCCCGCTCTCGGGAACCCCCTGCAGGAGTAGGTTCTGGGCATCCACCCGCGTGTTTCCGGGCGGAAAGTACCCGGACACGATGGATGACCCGGCCCGCGAATTCATGGTGGCCGAGAAGAAGCTGGTGAACATGCCGACTAGCGCCACCACGATGACTCCGCCAAGCACGACGCGCTTGGCGTTCAGCCGGATCAGGCCGGCAGCCACCGCGGTGAGCAGCAGGATCGGTACCGTGACCGCGTAGTCACCGATGGCCTTGTTGGTGCCCATCGCCACGAAAAGCGCCATGTTCATCACGACCAGCGTCACCGACCAGAACCGTGCCCGGCTACTCAGCTTCGTCCAGTAGAAGACAGCCAGCGGGAAGTACAGGTAGAGCACCGGTCCCAGCAGAATCCGGAGGTACTCGATGACGGCGCCGGCGCCGCTCTCCCGGTAGGTCAGCGAGCGGACATAGGCTTCACCCGGCGAGCGCAGGCCCCCGAGGACATCCGGCACCGGGAAGCCCGTGCGCGCCAGGGAGGTCAGCGGAAAGATCAGTAGATTCACGAGTAGTGAGAGCGTGAAGAGTCGGCGGAAGTTGCCGGCCTGCTGCACAGGCGCTCGGTAGATCGCATGCGCCAACAGGTAACCTCCGGCCAATGCCGCTTGGTACAGCAGCGCGAAGAATAGGATCTCGTTGCTCCCCCTGTTGTAGTACTGCCACGGGCCGAACCGGAACAGCAGCACCGTGAGCAGCAGGTAGACCTCGAAGAAGATCAGGGGCGCCATCAGGGTCAGCAGGGAAGCCTTACGCGTCATGCCGCTCCCCCATTCCGCGTCCACGCCGCACGACCAGCAGCGCGAACCCTGCCACCAGCCCGGCCAGCAGCGCCAGGGCTAGCCAGAGGTTGACTTCACGCACTAGGCTTACCAGTATCAGCCCACCCACCACGCCCAGCCACTGCCAGTCGGGCACGGCCAGCTGCGCCGCGTTGCGGGCGGCCATGACCGTCAGGCTCACGGTAGCGACGCCCAGCCCGGCCAGCAGGACGCCCTGCACGCCCAGCTGGTACGCGACGGTCAGAACCAGGGTGACCTTGACGATCGCCTCGACGATTAGCGCAGCAAAAGCAAACCGCGGCGCCACCATCGCGCGGTTCAGGGTGTTGTGGAGGTACGCCCGCGTGGTCATGAAGACCTGCAGGGCCATCAGCGTGTTGACCAAACTGCCCAGGTAAAACCCGGGGCCGATCCACAGCTGCATGAACCACTCGTTGAGCACGATGAAACCGCCGCCCAGCGCGAGTGACAGCAGTCCGTGCAACCCCAGCAGCCTGCGGTACGCGCTGCGGCTGCCTGCAGCGCCGTCACGCGCAAACACATGGGAGAACCCCGCGAAGTTCGCAGCGCCAAGCGTTTCGATGACGCTCCGGGCCACGTCAGCCGTCCGGCGCATCGTGTTGAACTGTGTGGCGACGTGCGGGCCAAGCAGCGACGCGACCAAGAAGTTGTCGCTCTGGTTACTAACCGCGTACCCCATAGCACCCAAGCCACTGTATGGCATGACCGCCAGGCCTTCGCGCAGGTGCCGCTGACTGGGGAGGCCAAGCAGCACCTGTTGCCGACGGTGGAAGATCACGAAAGCCGCCGCGCCGCCGACAAAGGCCACGAACGCCCGGGCGAACATACCGTAGGCAACCGAACGGACCCCGCCGCCGTGCATCAGGAACCACCAACTAATCAACACGCCCAGCACGCTGCCCAGCACGACGGCGCCCATGGTCACAATCGGCGCCTGCAGGGCGCGGGCTAGGCCGGTGAAGGCATAACTAGCAATGGTCAGCGCTACGGCCCATAAGCCCCAGACAAACGCCGCTTCCAGTTCACTCTCGGCGGCGGGCCCAAGATCAAACGGCTGATACACCAGGTGGGCCGCCAGTGGGCCGACTAGAACAATCGCGGCGGCCAGCACCAACAGGATCACAAGGGTGCTCGAAAACCAGTGGCTCAGGTCCCTGATGTCCTGCTGGGCATGTGCCGCGCTCATTTTCTGGATGGCGTAGTTGGTCAGCCCAAAGTCGAACGCCTGCAGCCACAGCAACAGGTCACCGGACCCCACCCATGCACCGTTGACCTTCGTGCCCACGGTGCGGATCAGCAATGGGGTCACAAACAGCAGCTGTACCGTCAGGACAGCAAAGTTCAGGAGAGTACCCAGAAAGGTGATTCTGGATGCCTGACGAAGCTGGCGGTCACTGACACTCATGGGGGCGCCCGCCGACCATTATTCTGTACGTTCATACTCGTTCCGGCTCCGTGGGGGCACCGTAGGAGTACGAGTAGTTGTAACTGCTCTCCTCACGCGCGTTAGCCTTGTTGATCACGGAACCGATGATCTTGAGTCCGGCCCGCTCAGCGCGCCTGAGAGCGCTCGCCGCGCCGTGAATGTTGGTCTGACCATACTCGACCACCATGATCACGGCGTCAGCGTGACGGCCAAGCACCAGCCCGTCGGCCAGGGCCAGCAAAGGCGCGGTGTCCACGAGGATGACGTCGTAGTGCTGACGCCACAGGTTCAGCGCCTGCATGATGTTCGCTTGGTTGAAGATGCTGAGGCTGTTGGCAATGCCCGGTCCGGCTGGGAGAACGTCCACATTGGGTTCCACCTGCAGCACCTCAATCTCGTGAGGGCGCAACAGAGCTTCGGGCGTGGTGCGCGCACCCCCGGTGGCGCCCAGAGTCTTCCAGTTCCCTACCTCATCATATTTCTTCCAGACGGCGGCTTGAGTACCGCGCCGCAGGTCGGCGTCAATGATCAGGACCCGCTGCCCGCTGGACGCCATGCCATCGGCCAGGGTGGCGGTCACGCTGCTCTTGCCCTCGCCGGGAGCGGTGCTGGTCATCATCACGACCGGGTGGGGGCGCGTGGCGAGCGTGGCCATCAGATTCACGCGCAGGAAACCCACTGCCTCGTAGAGCCCGGCCTGCCGGGCGGCGCGCACGATACCGCGTAGTAGCACGTCACGCTGACGCAGACGGGGCAGCGTCGCCAGGGTCGGCAGGCCCAGGGGCAGCATGTCCTCCTCGGTGCGGATAGTGCGGTCCGACAGGCTAGCCAGCGCGGCGCCAGCCACCCCGAGCAGCAGACCCAGCAAGGCCGCCAGCACGGCGTTGCGTACGGGTTTGGGGGATACCGGCAGGCGCGGCACCTGAGCACTGACAAGCGGGGAGAGCACGCCCACAGCGGAGTTTTCCAAGATGGCTAGCTGCACCCGGCTGTCCTGAATCCGGGCCTGCCGGGCCAGCAGGGACTGACGCTCGGTGGGGGTAAGGGCACGCCCGCTCAGCTGAGCATTGATCTCTTTCAGCTGGGCATCGAAGCCGCTCAGCCCGAGCCGGATGGTGGTCAGGCCACGTCCACGGTCCCAATTGACGAGGGCAGCGCTGGTCAAGTTCGCCAGCACACGGGCCGCCTCAGGGTGACGCGCGCGGGAGCGCACGGTGTAAGTGCCGTTGCCGTTGAAGTCCAGCCTGGAGGTCAGCGTGAGTGTCTTGAGGTTCTGGTCCTGGATCTCACGCCTAATCTGCCGGCCGAGACGCGCTTTTTCCTCCTGGGGAATGGCGCTGTTCTTCTCCAGGGTTTGCAGGACGGGAAGCAGAATCTGTTCGCTCTGCAGGGCCTGAGACATGACGCCTTCCGGAAGCGGCGGGGCATTCACGGTAGCCTGCCCGCTCACGCTATCCGGGGCAGCGGTAGTGTTAGTCGCGAAGAGGGTAGCGGCCGCCTCGTATACCGCTGGTTGCTGACGGCTAAGCACGAAGGCCAGGGTCCCCAGCAGGACCGGGGCCATGAGGACCCAGGGGAGGTACCGCTTCAGCGCTCGCCAGAGAAAGCTGATATCAACTTCCCGGATCTGTGACTCATTCTCTTTCATACCTGCTCCTTCCGTATAAAAACCGTCCGTTTCTCGCCCGGGTAATGGCAGAAAGGGACAGTTCGTCGTTGCTTCCGAAGTTCATGCTGTTCGATGATAATCCCAAACCCTAACCGGCATGCAGTAGAGAGCTGGCCCCGGCGCAGACAGAACGGAATTCATGCGGCGCGCCCGGGTGGGAGCGACCTCAGAGGCTGTCTGGAAAGTCATTGTCGAGCTGTTGCCGGCTGTTCACCAACGAACGCCGCGAGCCTCCGACGGTGGTCTGCTCCCCGGAATCTGGACAGTGTTGAACAAGAGTTTCCACGGGCGAGAGAACAGCGACCAGAACGAAGGCCCAGGAGGCAGGGGCTTGAAATTCCCCGGTCTCATGGTCGTTGATGCGAAGTGACTATGCCTCGCACGCCCAGCCTACCGCACAGCATCATCACCGCGCAGCTGAACCGAATCACCAGCCTCAGCGGTCTCGTTCCCTACAGCCCCCTGCGCAGAAGCGCCATCTCCCAGGAGATGGCGCGGGACTCCTTCGCATCGACGGAAGACCTTCAGCGTCGAGCCAGGAACGCGCCTTCCGGCGCGTTCCTGGCCATCGATTTCGTCATGGTGCCCCACGCCGGACGGACGATGGAAGGCGTGAACTACCACTACAGCGGTCAGGCCCAGACCCGTCTGGGCCATCCGTTCACCTCCGCTGCCCTGGTCAGGTTCGGTGAAGATCCAGTTCCGTTGCTGGAGCGCTTCAAGGTGTCCCAGGTCCTTGAGACGACCTGTTACCCGTACCGCACCGCCACGCAGGAAATGATCCACGTTGTTCAGGATTGCCTCGCGGCGGGCGTCCCCATGGCGGGTCTGCTGCTGGATGGAGAGTTCGGGCGGGACGCGGCCGTGACCTTCAGTCGCGAGCATCAGATTCCGGTCTTGATTCGTGCCAAAGCCAATATGACCGTGCAGTTCGAGGGTGAGTCCCTCACCCTCGGTGCGCTGAGCCGGCAGTTCCCTCCGGAACGCTGTCACCTGTACGCGGAGTTCGGGTGGCGCGTCCGCCGCTTGCCGGTTGCCCGTGAGGTCGGTGGGTTCGATGTCCTGATCGTGTGGCGCAAGGTGCACGGGGAGTGGACACGGTTTTTCCTGTTCAGCACGTTTGGTGGTGACGTCACGGTTCGCTCACTGCTGCGGGCCTGGAAGGCCCGCTGGGGGATCGAGGTGATTCACCGGTTCTTCAAGCAGAACCTGGGGCTGGGACGCTGTCATTGCCGGACGATCCAGGCGCAGGAGAACTGGGTGTGGTGCGTGGTGGAGGCCTTTCACGCGGTGCTACGCGTGCGTCGGGAAGTGATCTGTCAAGGGTTTGGTGGAGCCTCAGTTCGGGATGGGGGCCTGCTCCTCGAAGGCCGTCGGTGACCGATAGCCCAACGACGAGTGGCGACGACGACGGTTATAGAACACCTCAATCCACTCAAACACCTCTGTCCGTGTCTGGGCACGACCCCACTGCGCTTCACCGAGTCCCATCTCCGTCTTCAACGTCGCAAAAAAACTCTCCTGGACAGCATTATCCCAGCATTCTCCTTTCTCGCTCATGCTCTGAACGGCCTGCAACCTATCCAGTGCCTGCTTGTACACCTCGCTCGTGTACTGACTTCCTCGATCCGAGTGATGCAGCAGTCCTCCTGGTGGTTTCCGACACCCTACGGCCATCTCCAACGCCGCTGTGACCAGCGGCGTCTGAAGTCGCTCATTCAGCGCCCAGCCGACAATTTTCCGCGAATACAGGTCCATCACCGTTGCCAGGTACAGCCAGCCCTCATGCGTCGGTAAATACGTGATGTCCGTGACCCACTTCTGGTTTGGGCCGTCCGCAGTGAACTCTCTGGCCAGGATGTTTTCCGCGACTGGGCGGGAGGATTTCACTTTGGTCGTCGTTCGCAACTTCCGCTTTCCACGCGTGACAAGCGCCGCTTGTCGCATGAGTCGCCCGATCCGCTGACGGCTGACCCGCTCGCCCTGCTCATGCAGGTCGGCTTTGATGCGCAACGCCCCGTACGTTCCCCGACTCTCCTCGAAGCTGGTCCTGATTTTCTCCATCAACACGCGATCTCTCGTGATCTTCTCGCTCTCCGGCCTTCCCCGCGAAGCGTAGTACCCGCTGATGCTCACCTCGAGAACCCGGCACATCAGTTCCACTGGGAACTCGTTCTGATGCCGCTCGATGAACCCGAAGATCAGGGCTGCTTCGCGAAAAAGCGGCCAAGCCCCATACGGGTGCTGTTCTGGCCAAGACAGGCCAGCGCTTTTTTCAGGATATCGCGCTCCTGTCGTGCAATTTCCAGTTCCCGTTCCAACTCCTTGAGCCGAGCCTCCTGTGGTGAAAGGGCGGGGACGCCCCGCCCGGTGAAGGCTGGGCGGCCGGCGGCCGTCTGGGTGTCCTGCTGCTGCTTCCACCGGACGACGTAGTGAGGGGGAACGCCAAGGTCACGGGCAATCTGGGCGCAACTCTTTCCGGTCGTGCGGACCAGCCGGACGGCTTCTTGTTTGAACTCAGCGGTGAATTTCTGCTTGGGTACGGACATTCTGTCCTCCAGTGTGGATCACACTGAACTTACCCTCCACCAAACTCTATCCAATTCAACAAGAGGGAAAAACGAAGCGGGCGGCACTGAGAGCACTCAAGACCCACCTGGCTCGCGAGTTGTACCGAACCTTGCAGGCCAGTCACGTGGGAGGCCCCAGCCCCCTCATAGGATCTTTTTGCCTTTTCCCTTACCGGCTTGACATACTAGGTTCGGGTACTGAGCGTCTACCGTCATCGAAAGCGGCGCTTCTCTGTACGGGTCAATCTCGTTGCAGCGGGGTGTACCCGCACTATTGTCAGCATGACGTGACTTTCACGAAAGATCTATTCCTGTGAGTACAACGCTCGGTGCCGACAAGCAGGAATCGAGAGCGAGCTCTAGACTACTGAATATGAAAGCCATCATTCCTGCTGCCGGTCTGGGCACGCGTCTCCGTCCTCTCACGTACACGCGGCCCAAGCCGGTGCTCCGGGTGGCGGGGAAGCCGATCATCGTGCATGCCATCGAGACGTTGCAGGGGGCGGGTATCACGGAGATCGGGGTGGTCGTGTCGGACATCACGCGGGTGGAGATTCAGCATGCCATCCGGGAGATTTCGGGCGTGCAGGTGACACTGATCAATCAGCATGAGCAGTTGGGGTTGGGGCACGCGGTGCTGGTGGCGCGGGAGTGGGTGGGTGAGGATGATTTCTGCGTGTACCTGGGGGATAACCTGTTCGAGTTCGGGGCGCGGCCGTTCGTGGAGCGTTTCGTGGCGGAGCGTCCGGCGGCGCTGATTGCGCTGGTGGAGGTGGAGGATCCGACGGCGTTCGGGGTGGCGGAGCTGGATGGGACGCGCATCACGCGGCTGGTGGAGAAGCCGAAGGTGCCGCCGAGCAACCTGGCGGTGGCGGGGCTGTACTGTTTCACGCCGCAGATCTTCTCGGTGCTGGCGGGCATGCCGCCTTCGGCGCGGGGGGAGTACGAGATCACGGACGGGATCCAGGGGTTGATCGAGGCGGGTGCGGCGGTGCTTGGGCAGTCGGTGGTGGGGTGGTGGAAGGACACGGGTCGCCCGGCGGACCTGCTGGACGCCAACCGGCTGCTGCTGGAGCGGATTGTGCTGGACGTGCAGGGGACGGTGGAGGACTCGCGGATCACGGGGCGGGTGGTGATTCCGGCGTCGGCGCGGGTGACGCGCAGCAAGATCGTGGGGCCGGTGATGCTGGGTGAGGGCGTGGTGATCGAGGACGCGTACATCGGGCCGTTCACCAGCATCGGGCAGGGCAGCGTGGTGCGTGGGGCCGAGGTGGAGCACAGCGTGATCGACGCCGAGGCGCGGATCGAGCAGTTGAGTACGCGGCTGCAGGACTGCCTGATCGGCGTGCGGGCGCAGGTGCGGGGGGGGCGGACGGTGCCGCGCACGCACAAGTTGACGATCAGTGACGCGAGTGTGGTGGAGCTGGCGTGAGCGGTGGGCGGGGCGTTTGGGGGTGACGGCAGGGTTGTGTCAGGAGCGGGGCACTATCATGGGGGCATGACGGATTCACCTCGTATTCACCTGGGTTCCCTGCTGCGCTCCTCGACGGAGGACGCGCACGCCGAAGGCAGCCTTGATCACCTCCAGTATGAGCAGGGGCGCGCGCTGCAGACGCTGCGGTTCGCGGAACCCGCGCCGTTCGAGGTGGATGTCAACGCGCTGGGCAGCAACGAGATGTACCTGCAGGGGACCTTCGAGCCGGTGCTGGTCATGGAGTGCGCCCGTTGCCTGCGGGAGGTGCACGTGCCGCTGGAGGTCTCGCTGGGGACGCTGCTGCGCTATGACCCTGCGGTCGACGCGCCGTACCTGGAGGAGGCCGAGACGGGCGAGGAGGTGCTGGTGTTCGGGGATCCGGACCTGGATCTCAGTGCCTACCTGGCCGAGACGACGCTGCTGAACGCGCCGCTGAGCGTGCTGCACGATGAGGCGTGCCGCGGGCTGTGTCAGGTGTGTGGGCATGACCTGAACGAGGGGCCGTGCGAGCACATGGCGCAGGTGCCGGTCGAGGAGATCGACGATGACCTGGGCACCCCGGAGGGGTCGCTGCACGCCAAGCAGAATCCCTTCGCGGCGCTGGCTGACCTGAAGCTGCCGGAGGAGTGACGTGGGGGCCGGGAACACGCCGGAACTCACGCATTTCCGGGACGGCCTGCCGCGCATGGTGGACGTGACCGGGAAGGCCGCGACGTCCCGTGAGGCGACCGCCGAGGCCTGGGTGCGGCTGCCGGGCGAGGCGCGCGCGGCGCTGGAGGCCGGCACGAACCCGAAGGGGGATCCGCTGGTCGTGGCGAGACTGGCGGGGCTGGCGGGCAGCAAGCGTACGGCAGACCTGGTGACGCTGTGCCATCCGATTCCGGTGACGGGCGCGGACGTGCAGGTGACGCTGGAAGCGGCGGGCGTGCGGGTGCTGGCAACGGTGCGGACGACCGCGCCGACCGGGGTGGAGATGGAGGCCCTGACGGCGGTGACGGTCGCGGCGCTGAACGTGTACGACATGCTCAAGGCGGCGAGCAAGGCCATCGAGATCACGGGTGTGCGCCTGCTGGCCAAGTCTGGCGGGAAGAGCGGGGATTATCAGGCGGGGGCGGGGCAACCGGACTGACGCGGCAGGGATCCGGGCAGGCCGCGGGAACCCGGCCGGTCTGTTCAACGTAGAGGAAGCGTATGGGCGCAGAACGTCACAACCCGGAAGCAAGGTCGGCCGCGCCCGCGTGGCTGGATCTGCTGCACCTGGAGGCGGACGGTGTCCTGACCGACCGCGAGCGTGACGCCCTGCAGGCGCTGGAGCAGCGGCATGGCGCGCAGGTACGCCGGCAGCGTGAACGCCTGGCGTGGGGGGTGGCGGCCCTGATGGCCCCCCCTGCCCCCCTGCCCCGCAGCGTCGCGGCCGACGTGGCCCGCGAGGTGCGGCTGTCGGCCTGCCTGGAGGCGCAGCCCGCGCTGCCCCGCAGTGTGGCGGCGCGGGTCGTGGCGGACATCCGGCTGGCGGGTGAGTTGACGCCGGCCCCGCTGCCCCGCAGCGTGGCGGCGCAGGTCGTGCGGGACGTGCGGCTGCACGAGGCGCTGGCCGGCGCTCCGGCGCTTCCGGTGGGTGTGACGGAACGCGTGGCGGTGCGGGTCGCGGCCCGCGTGACAGCCGAGGCGGCGCCTCGCGTCCCGGCCGAGACGCCGGGTGTCCTCCGGCCCGGGGCGGCGCCCGTTTCCCTGAATGCGGTGGGAGCGCCGCCCCGGCACAATCCGGCGCCGCTGATCCTGGTGGTGTCGCTGCTCGCCTCGCTGACGCTGCTGGGCGTGTCGAGCGCCTGGCCGAACCTCGCGGCGGGGGCGTTGGTCCTGCAGACCCTGCTGGCCCAGGTGTCGCCGGTCGCGGGTGTGGGGCTGGCGCTGCTGCTGGTCACGAGCGCGCTGGTCAGTGCGCGGCCCACGCCGGTCACGCAGCGGCTGGGGGCGGGGGCCTTCGCGCTGAGTGCCGCGCTGACCCTGCCGGCGCTGTACGGCCTGGCCGGGCAGGGCACGGTGACGTTCGGGCAGGACGTGCAGGTCCGGGGCCGGGTGGACGGGAACGTGATCAATGTGGGCGGGAACGTGCACCTGCGGGCGGGGGCGGACGTGCGCGGTGAGGTGATCACCCTGCTGGGTGACGTGTACCGGGTGCCGGAAGCGCGGGTGGCCGGGCGCGTGAACGCCCTGCTGGGGCACGCCCCGGGGGACCGTGAGGCGCTGGAGACCGAGGTGCCCCGTGGGCTGGCGGCCGTGACGGCCTCCGCGTTCAGGCCGGTGCTGGGGTGGTTGGGCAGCGCTGCGTGGCCGCAGGTGTTCGTCACCCTGACGGGGGGGGCGCTGCTGCTGCTGTTCGTGTCGGGGCTCGCGCCGGTCCTGGCACGGCGGCAGCGCCACGCCCCGGTCCGGACGCTGGCGCTGGGCATCCTGGCGCTGGCGGTGCTGGTGGGCCCGGCAGGTGGGCTGGCGCTGGCGGGGCTGCTGGGTCCGGCGCTGGTCGCGCTGGCGCTGACGGCCGTGCTGATCGCGCTGGGTCTGAGTGTCAGTGCGTATGACGTGGGCCGGGCGCTGGCGCTGCGGGCGCGGTTGCCGGTGCCGGACGCGGTCGGGGGCCTGCTGGGGCTGAGTGCGGTGGCGGCGAGCCTGAGCGTGCCGCCGCTGGCCTTCGGGCTGGCGCTGGTGGGCGGGGCGTGGGGGGCAGGAACGCTGCTGCTCGCGCGGGGTCAGGCCGGGGAGACGCTGGACGTCGCGGACGCCGCCTGATACGGACTCCGATTGAACGGGCTGCAAAGGCCATTCAATCCGAGCGAAGCGACTCGGAGAGCTGCTCCGCAGAGTGGGAGCTGGGCGGGTTCTGGACGTGGAGTCGGCAATCCGGTGAAGTTCCGGATTGTCGGCGAAACAAACGGCAGTCCGTATGACCTGGTGGCGGTGACGTCTGCGGCCCGGGGGGCCGGCAGTTGAAGACATGAACACACCGACCGGCGGGAACCGGTCGGTGGTTGCGTTGGCACTGAAGCTCAGTTCAGGATGCGTTTGAGGTGCAGGTAGATCTCGTACCAGTCCTGTTTGTCGCGGGGGCGTTTGCCGCGCAGTTCGATGCGGGACAGGGTGCGGACCCAGTCGGGCGTGATCTGCGGTCCCAGCGTGGGGTCGGCGACGAGGTCGGCGAGTCCCTTGGGCAGCGAGCCTTCGGTGGACGCGCCGTAGAACTCGACCCCTTCGAGCAGGTCGTGGACGGTGATGGCGTACGCGCCGGCCAGGGTCTGGAGGGTTTCCAGGCTGGGGTTGGTGCGGCCGCGTTCGAGGTCGCTGAGGTACGGGACGCTGATCCCGGCGGTCTCGGCGACGTCCTTGAGCCGCAGCCCGCGTTCGCTGCGCAGTTCGCGAAGTCTTTCGTGCAGTTTCATTGTTCACCTCCTTGGCTGCGGCGTGGCCTCACGCTGCGCGCTGGATTTCTCGCAGCGCGGCGGCGCGTGCCGCCTGGGGCGCCTTCCGGGTTCTGGGGCAGGGCAGGTTTGCCTGTGGGCAGAATGGGGCAGCCTTGGTTGGAGTGTAACACCACCCGCCGGTACGGTCAATACAGAATAAAGAGTGCGACTTCTTGCCCATCCTGATACCGACCTGCTAGAATCTGCCAAGATCGTAATCAGGCAGAGGATTCGCCCGCATCCGAACCCGCTCCCGGCGCGGTCCTCCGGTTTTCACCCCCCGAACTTTTCACCCTGCCACCTGACCTCGCCGCCCACCGGGCGGGAAGGAGTGTTCACCCATGCGCGCTCTGGACACCATCGCCGAAAGCATCCGCGTCGGTTACGCCCACCCCACCACCCTGCTGAACACCTTCATCGAGGTCGAGAACGAGGGCGGCCTGAGCGCCGTCCGGCGCATCGAACGGCAGCTGCAGCTCGGGCTGAGCGCCATGCGGGAGCGGCAGCATCCCCACAGCGACCTCGCGCAGAAATGGCTGAGTTCCGCCCGCGCCTACCTGATCACACGCGCCGAACGCCGCCAGGCGAGCTGAACCCACCCCACAGCACTACGGGCTCGGAGCGCTGCTCCGCAGGGTGGGAACAAAGAGAACGGCCGCGCGTGGCGCTGGTCACCCCGAGGTGTCCCGCGTGAAGGGCGCAACCCCCGTTCCGTCCCTGTCACGCCTGCGCGCACCCGGACGGAACGGGGGTTGCCCCCCACGCCAGCGGAACCCGGTTCAGTTCAGTTGGTAGATCTCGCCGTACTTGCGGTGCAGGTACGTGACGTAAGGGTCGGCACTCAGGGCCTGTCCGGTCGCCTGCACGGTCAGTTCGGCCGGTGTGAGGCTGCGACCGTGCTGGTGAACGTGCTCGACCAGCCAGGCCCGCAGCGGGCCGTACTCGGCCGCCGCCACGCCCTGTGCCACGGCCGGGTCACGCTGCGCGGCTTCCAGCAGTTGCACGCTCAGCAGGTTCCCCAGCGTGTACGTCGGGAAGTACCCGATCAGTCCGGCGGACCAGTGAATGTCCTGCAGCACGCCCCGCGCGTCGTCGGGTGGGGTCAGGCCCAGGTACGACTGCATCCTGGCGTTCCAGGCGTCCGGCAGGTCCCGCACGGCGAGGCTGCCTTCCAGCAGCGCCAGTTCCAGTTCGAAGCGCAGCATCACGTGGAAGTTGTACGTGACCTCGTCGGCCTCCACGCGGATCAGGCTGGGATTCACGCGGTTCACGGCGCGGTACAGCGTGGCGGCGTCCAGTCCCTCGGTGACGGCGGGCGCGGCCCGCTGCAGCTGCGGGAAGTACCGCTCCCAGAACGGCAGGCTACGGGCCAGCAGGTTCTCGAACATCCGCGACTGGCTCTCGTGCACGCCCAGGCTGGCCCCGGCCGAGACCGGGGTGCGCGACCAGCGTTCAGCGACGCCCCGCTCGTACATGGCGTGCCCGGTCTCGTGCCAGGTGCCGAACAGGCAGGCGGGCCAGTACGGTTCCACGCGGGTCGTGATGCGGATGTCGCTGCGGCTGAAGTTCGACTGGAACGGGTGGGCGCTCTCGTCCTGCCGCGCGAAGCTGCCCTGCAGTCCGAAGGCCTCGCCGGCCACCTGCCACGCGAAGTCCTTCTGTGCCTGCGGCGGGAACGGCCGGGTCAGCACGCGGTAGTCGGCGGCGTCCCCGGCGGCGCGCAGGCGCTCCAGCAGCGGCAGGGTCCGGTCGCGCAGGTCCGCGAACACCGCCTGCACCTGCGAGGCGCGCATGCCCGGCTCGTAATCGTCGATCAGGGCGTCGTAGGGATGCTCGTCGAAGCCCATCAGGTCCGCCTGACGCCGCGCGAGGGTCATCATGCGCTCCAGGTGCGGCGCGAACGTCCCGAAGTCACTGCGGCTGCGGGCGTCGATCCAGGCGTGATGCGCCTCGTTCTGCGCGCGGGTGCGTTCCTCCACGAAGGAGGTGGGCAGGCGCGTGGCCTTCGCGTGATCGCGGCGGGCGACGCGCACCACCGCCTCGTCGGCCGGGTGCTGCGGCTGCGCGGCCGCCAGGAGGTCGCCCGTGTCGGGCGCCGTGAACAGTTCGTGCGACAGGCCGGCCAGGGTCGCGAGCTGCTGCCCGCGCACCGGGGCGGCCTCCTCGGGCATGAAGGTCTCCTGTTCCCAGGAAAGCAGGTTCGCGGCGGCGTTCAGGTCACTGACCTGCCCCAGCCGGCGCTTGAGGGCCTGCATGGTCGGGTGGGCGGCGGGCGCCGTCGGATCGGGCGTGGTCATGCCCTCTAGCGTAACGTGTGCGGCCCCCGGGAGGGGCAGCTGACGCGGGCAGGGGGACTACTGCCAGCGTTCGCGGCGCTCGCCTGCCCTGCCGAGCAGCAGGGGGCGCACCTCGCCCAGCAGGTAGAGGCTGCCGCACACCAGCGCGAGCGGCGCGGCGCGGCCGGCCAGCACCTCCAGCGCCGCCGCCGGGGTGTCCGTGACTGTCACGGGCAACCCCGCGAACAGTTCCGCGAGGGCCCGCGGGTCCGCGGCGCGGGGACTGAGGACCGCGCGCGTGAGAATCACCTCCGACACGGCCGGCCTCAACGCCGCGACCACCCCGCCGAGGTCCTTGTCACCGGCGGCCCCGAACACCAGCGGCAGCGGCCCCACCTGCAGTTCCTCCAGCGTCGCGGCCAGGGCCTGCGCGCCGTCCGGGTTGTGCGCGCCGTCCAGCAGGACCCGCCCTGCTCCCCAGGGAAGGGTTTCCAGCCGCCCGGGCCAGCGGGTGCCGGCGGCGCCGCGCGTGACGGCCGCGGCAGGAACCCCCAGCCGCAGCGCCGCCAGGGCCGCCAGCGCCGCGTTGCGCGCCCCGTGACGCCCCAGCAGCGGCGTCTGCAGGGTCAGGGGCCCGGCCGGGGTCCGCAGGGTCACCTGCGCCCCCTGCCAGCCCCGCAGCCGGAGGTCCAGCAGGTGGTCGTCCAGTCGCCACAGGTCCGCGCCCGGCGCGTCGAACGCCGGCTGTACCTCCGGCGCGACCCCCACCACGGCCGGACGCCCGGCCCGCAGGATCCCGGCTTTCTCGGTCGCGATGGCCTGCGGCGTGTCCCCCAGGAATTCCGTGTGGTCCAGGCCCACGTTCGTCACCACGCTCAGCGCCGGTTCCAGGGCGTTCGTGGCGTCCAGCCGTCCCCCCAGGCCCACCTCCATCACGGCCACCTGCACGCCCGCCTCCGCGAACAGCAGCGCGCCCAGCGCCGTCACGATCTCGAAGAACGACGCCCCCAGCGCCTCCGCCGCGGGCCGCACGCGGGCCAGGGCGTCGGCCACCACTTCCTCCGGCAGTTCCTGACCGTCCACCACGAACCGCTCGGTGAAGTGCGTCAGGTGCGGACTCGTGAACAGCCCGGTCCGCACGCCCCCGGCTTCCAGCATGGCGGCCAGCGTGGCGGCGGTGGAGCCCTTGCCGTTCGTGCCGCCTACCAGCACGGCGCGGAACGACGCCTGTGGACTTCCCAGCCGCGTCAGGAGTGCCTGCACCCGTCCCAGCCCAGGGTGAACCCCGAACCGCTGCCGCGCGAACAGCCACTCCAGTTGCGCCTGCCACGCCTGCACACCCACGTCCGCACTGCTGTCACGTCCTGCACTCATCCGTCCAGCATAGAGCCATTCTCCGCTTCGCCGCCGTGCCAGTCCGTTCTGCCCGTCCACATTCACCCGCGCTCCTGCGGCGCTTGACAGGTCCGCCCGGCCCGACAGACTGCCCCTTATGGCAAAGGCTCTGGACCGCCCGCAACGGCAGCGGGGAGGGGGCTGGGGAACGCGTCCCCGGACCCCTCCCCCACCGGCCCCGGCCGCTTCAGCCCTGGGCCGCGAAGTACCCTTCGAGCGTCGGCACGATCTGCTTCTTGCGGCTGATCCGCCCCCCGAGGTCCGCGACCGGCCCGTCGACCGTGACCCCGAAGGCCTCGCTCAGCACTTTCCCTTCGGTGGCGCTGAGCACCAGGGTGCGGTTCGTCTCGTTCAGGATGTCCACCACGCTGAGCAGCACGCCCGAGAGGCTGTCCTGCGCCTTCACCTGATCCATCGCCGCGAGCAGCTCGGCCTGCCGGCCGAACACGTACGCCGGGTTGGTCGTCTCGATCACGCCGATCCCCCACTGCTGCGCGGGCTCCCCGAACGGGAACACCTTGTAATCCATGCGCAGCAGCGCCTCGGCCGGCGTGTCTCCCAGGTCGCTCTTGGCGGCGAACATGGCCAGCGCGTACGCCTCCACATCCTCGATGCCCGCGACCGGCGCCAGGAACGCAGCGGCGTCCCGGTCGTCCTGGGTGGTGGTGGGGCTGCGGAAGTGCAGGGTGTCACTCAGGATCGCGCTGAGCATCAGCCGGGCGTCGAGCGGTTCGACGCTCAGGCCTGCCTCGCGGTGCAGTTTCAGCAGGATCGTCCCGGTGCAGCCGACCGGCTCGAAACGCAGGTAGGGGGGCTGCGCGGTGCTCAGGTCGCCCAGCTTGTGGTGATCCACGACGCGCGTCACGTTCAGGTTCGCGAGGTTCGGCGCGGACTGCGCACTCTCGTTGTGATCCACCAGCGCGACCGCCGCGCCGGCCGGCAGTTCCGGCAGCAGCGCCGGGGCGTCCACGCCCGCCTCGCGCAGCACGAACGCCGTCTCGAAATTCAGTTCGCCCAGACGGAACGCCTGCGCGTCCAAGCCCTGGCGGGCAAGCAGGCGCGCGTACACCAGCGCGGCCGTGATGGCGTCGGTATCCGGGTTCAGGTGACCAAAAACAGCAAGCATGTCTTCAGTCTACCCGCTGCGTGTGGCCGCCGCCCGGCTGCGCGGTCCGCACCCCGAACGGTACTGGCCGCCCAGGGCATACAGGAAAGACCCCCGCACGTGGCGGGGGCCTTTCCGTGAATCCCCCGGGGGGGATTCAGGTCTCCTGGGTTTAGAAGGTGACCTTGTAGTTGATCTTGAAGACGGAGCCCTTGGCGTCGGAGGCGCCGGGCACCACGGTGCCGGTACCGCTGCGCATGCGCAGGTTGCCGTAGCCGTAGCCGAAGCTCAGGTCGTAGTAGTTGGCTTCAACGTACACGAGGTCCTGGCTGATGGTGTTGCCGTGGTTGCTGTCGCCGAAGCTGCCGGCGGTGCCAGCGGCGTCTGCAACGGCCACGTAGGGGGTGTAGACGCGGTTCTTGCCCTGGTAACCGGCGTAGTACACGGCCAGCTTGGTGTTGGGGAGCAGGAACTCGTTCAGCTTGACGCCCACGCGGTAGGTGACGTCGCTGGCGGTGTAGTTCTCAGCGGCCGTGTTGGTGTTGCTGCTGTACTGCTTGCTGTAGGCCTTGACGTACCCTTCGAGGCTGGGCTTGAAGGCGACGTTCAGCACGTCGGTCTTCACGTCCAGGGTGCCGTTGACCGTGGTGTAGTCGGCCGGGGTGTCGTTGGTAGCGAAGTTGCTGTTCTCGAAACCGGCGCCCAGGTTCACGTTGGCGATGCCGACCTTGGTGTTGTAGGCGGCGTTGCCGTAGAACACGTTGTTGGTGTAGCCGCTGGTGTTGCCGATCACGCGGTAGCGGGCCTTGAAGCCGAGGGTCAGGTCCAGGTTCTTGACCAGGGCGTTGGCGGCCTTGCCGTCGTGCTTGGCTTCCACGCCGTACTCGCTGTAGCAGGTGGTGCTGTCGCAGCTGTTGTAGTCCAGTTCGGTGGTGTTCAGGCCGAAGCTGTTGCTGCCGGCCGAGGTGCTCTTGCTGAACAGGCCACCGTCGTTGGCGATGCGGGTGTTGCCGTTGGCGACGTTGCGGTAGAAGGCGCCGACGCTGAAGCCCAGGCCGGGAGTCACGTCGCCACGCACGGCGTAGCGCACGCCGCTCTTGCCGTCGAGGGTCGCGTCCAGGGGGGAGGCGGTGCCGGTCAGCATTTCGTAGTAGCCGCCGCGCACGGTGACCAGGTTGAACAGGCTGACCTTAGCGGCCACGCCACGGTCCACGATCGCGGAGGCTTCGCCCGCCGTGTTCATGGGGTTCTTGCCGTAGTCGACGCTGTTGTCCACGTAGCCGCCCAGGGACACGGGGCCGACCGTCGTCTTGGCCTTCACGCCGAAGCCGGTGCGGCCTGCGACGTAGGGGGCGGTGCTGTTGGTGGCCGTGGGGGCGGCCTCCATGATCCCGGCGGTGGCGTCGTAGCCGGCGCTCACGCTGCGGTAGTTCAGGGTGTAGACCTTCACGGGGCCGAGGCTGCCGCTGGTCTTGGCGTAGAAGGCGTTCTGGGTTTCCACGGTGCCGGTGGTACGGCTGGGCGCGATGCGGCTCTGGGCGTACTCGCTGTCGAGCTGCCAGCCGGCGACAGCGCCGTGCAGGTCAGCGCCGAAGGCGGTGACGTCGTTGGGGGTGCCGGCGGGCTGGCCGAAGGCGTCGGCGCCTTCCTGCATCACGTGCACGCCTGCCTTGAGGGTGCCGGCCGGGGTGATCTCGGCGCGCACGCCGCGGTAGTACAGGTTGTCGCCGTTGGCGCCGCCGCGGCTGCCGTAGACGGTGTTGATCATGGGCTTGAACGCGCCGAGGACGGGCAGGGTGCTGCCGTCGATCTTGACGTTGAAGCCGTCGCCGCGGCCCACGGCGTCGTTGTCGCCGATGTAGTCAGCGAACTTGAAGGTCAGGCCCTTGCCGAAGGTGACCGTGACGGGCGCGTTGCCGACCGTGAAGGCGGCGGTGGCGTTCTTGAAGTAGAAGAACAGGGGGCGGTAGGTCACGCCGTCCTGCGTCACTTCGGGGTAGCGGGCGTCAGCGGCGGGCAGACCGGCGCGGATGCCGAAGCTCACGTCGACGGTGTTGACGTTCAGGCCGCCGTTGCCCTTGACGTAGGCGCCGGTCACGTCGCTCTTGGCGGTGTCGAACTTGCCGCTGTTGCCGAAGCTGATGCCGAAGCTGATGGTGGTGCTGCCCTCGGTCTTGACGGCCTTGTTGGGCAGGTTACCGGCGTTGGAGAAGCCGTAGAAGTTCTCGGCGCCGGCCAGCACGATGGCCTTGCTGCCGGAGAAGTCGCCGTAGTCGACGGCGCTGTCGACCGTGGTGGTGCTGCCGTCGTCACCGGTGCTCAGCACGGTGCCGGGGAGCAGGCGGTCGATGTCCATGTCGCGGGTCGCGCGGCCCACGAAGTACGTGGCGGACAGGGTGGGCTTGATGCTGAAGGCGTACTTCTCGAGCTGGGCGACGCGGTTGTCGAGGCTGGTGACCTTGGTCTCGACGACGCCGACGCGGCCGGAGAGGTTGTCGTAGTCGGCGCGGGCGACGAGGTCGGCCTGGGCGGCTTCGACGGCGCTGACGCGGTCCTGGAGGTTCAGGATGTCCTGGTTCAGGAGGACGGTCAGGTCGTTCAGGGCGGCGATGGAGCTGGCGTTGTCGTCGACGTCGGCACGCAGGGTGTCGTAGTCGTCGGCGCGGGCGGTCAGCTCTTCGATCTGGCTGGTGAGGCCGGCGAGGGCTTCGGGGTCGCCGCTCTGCAGGGCGAGGGCTTCGACGCGCTCTTCGAGGCGGGCGAAGTCGTCGCGGCTGACGGCGTTCTCTTCGAGGTCGCTGACGCGCACGCCCAGGGCGGCGAGGTCGGCGGCGAGTTCCTGGATCGCGTTCTGCAGCGCGGTCAGGGTCTCGGGGTCGATGCTGTCACCGGCCACGGCGCCGCTCTTCATGTCTTCGAGCAGGCGGGCGATGATGACGGCCGCTTCGTAGCGGGTCAGGTTCTGCGTGCCGCGGTAGGTGCCGTCGGGGTAGCCGAGGATGATGCCTTTACCGACGAGTTTGTCGATGGCGTCCTTGGCCCAGTGACCGGCGGGAACGTCGGTCAGTGCGGGCACCTGGGGTGCGCTGGCGGGAGCGGCCGTCTGTGCGGCGGCGACGCCGAAGGACAGCGCGGCGGTGAGAACGAGCAGGCTTTTCTTCATATGAACCCCCAAAAGGTCGTCGCGCGTCGGAGGGACGTTCCGGCTCTGAAGATGACGTTGGGGCGAGTTGCCGGGTTTCCTCTCCCGGAGTGGTTCGCCGTTCGGTGTCTCTTTCGCGCAACCTGACGTTTCCTTCCTGTCGGATGAAAACTGTCAGATCAGGCGGATGATACAAGCATGAAAGAGAGTGGGTCAACCCTGAGAGGGGCGTAAAAGCGTGTTTTTACGCGAGAATGCCTATTTCTGATCAAGTCATGAAGGCAAACCGGCCCTGTCGGGCCGTCACCGGGCGCCGAGCCGGGTAACGGCCCTGTCATGGTTCAGGGTGTATCAGCGCCGGTCGGCGGGGTGTGATCCTCCCGGCTGGTTGCACCGCGTCCCGTTTCGAGGGCCTGCTGAAACCAGGCTGGAATCTGCTCCTTGAAGTACCGCCGCGCCCAGCCCTGCGCCCACATGTGGAACTCACCCTGGGCAATGGCGGCGCGGGCACGTTCCACGAGGCGGTGCAGGTAGCGCAGGTTATGCAGCGAGAGCATGCGGGGTGCCAGCATCTCCTCGGCTTTCACGAGGTGTGCCAGGTACGCGCGGGTGTAGTGCCGGCAGGCGTAGCAGTCGCAGTCCGGGTCCATGGGTTCCAGCTGGCGGCGCGGGGCGCTGGAGTTCATGTTCAGGCGGCCGTCGTCGGTCAGGGCGTACCCGAAACGGCCCGTGCGGGTCGGGTACACGCAGTCGAACATGTCTACCCCCAGGGCGATGCCGGCCACGAGGTCCTCCGGGTGACCGACGCCCATCAGGTAACGGGGCCTGTCCTCCGGGAGACGCTCGGCGGTGAAGGCCACAGCCGGGTACATGGCGTCCTTGGGTTCACCCACGGCCAGCCCCCCGATCGCGAAACCCGGGGTGTTGTACGGCAGGGTCAGGTCGAGGCTCTGCTGCCGCAAATCCGGGTGAATGCCGCCCTGCACGATCGCGAACAGCGCCTGATGGCTGTTGGTCTTGGCCTGCAGGCTGCGGGCCAGCCAGCGTTCCGTGCGCTCCAGGCTGCGCTGGATGTACTCCCGCTCGGCAGGATAGGGGGGGCACTCGTCGAAGGCCATGATCACGTCGGCTCCCAGGGCCTGCTGCACCTCGATGCTGCGTTCCGGCGTGAGGTCCACCAGACTGCCGTCCAGGTGACTCTTGAAGGTCACGCCCTGCTCGGTGATCTTGCGCATGTGCCCAAGACTCATGACCTGGAACCCCCCGGAATCGGTCAGGAAGGGGCCAGGGTAGGCCGTGAAGCCCGGCAGACCCCCATGGGCCTCGACGAGCGCCTCACCGGGGCGCAGCATCAGGTGGTAGGTGTTGCCGAGGATCATCTGCGACCCGATGTCGAGCAGTTCCTGCGGGCTGATGCCCTTGACGGTGCCCTGCGTCCCGACAGGCATGAACATGGGGGTGGTCACCGCGCCGCGCGGCGTGTGAAACCGGGCGACACGCGCGCGGCCGTCACGGTGCTGGATGTCGAACTCGAACATACCCGGCATTCTGCCCCATTCCACGGGGGTGAAACGTCCACCGGCAGCTCCTCCTCTTCTGTCTCTTCTGCTGTGCCGTACCTGCCGATTGGCATGTTCGGTGGGCGGTTGGCGGTGCCCCGGGGTGGGCACAGGAAAACGCCCCCACCGGTGAGGGTGGGGGCGGGTGTGGAGCGGGAGACGAGATTCGAACTCGCGACATCTACCTTGGCAAGGTAGTG